>NZ_JACJSH010000057.1:0-46641 GCF_014698055.1 Nostoc sp. FACHB-133 | reverse complement strand
ATCCCTGACCAACCTACGAATACGAAGCGATCGCGCTTGAGCCAGTCGTCTAGAACGTCAAACCACCCTCTACTGGGCGCACGTCCAACTGCGATGGTCATTAGAGCAAATCTCCAAATGTTTATAAGTACAGGTTGTATCTGTATTATAGATGGCTAAATAAAAGCCTTCCATAAGCAGAAAGTTAACCGGGTTGTTAACCAAGTTTACAATTTTTTACATACCTTTAATCATATTAGGTGTAAATCGCTAATTTTTCTAGGGGTTTTGTAATAAAAATTAATTTTTTATCCAGATGAGGTAGATAAAGCAGAGGAACAGAGAAGAAAGAGGTAATTTTAATTCTCCCCCTTGCTCCCTGCCCCTCTGCTTCTTCCAATGCCCATTTCCCTAGAATCACTCAGCTGACGCTAAAATGAGTCCACAGTTAAATTTGATTATTGCTAAATGTTTACCATCGATTTAAGCATCAGAAACACTGCTTTCCCTATCTCGGTACAACGTAAGTCAGCAGAGGATGCTGAGGCTGTCTATCAGCTAATTTTGGCAGCAATCCGTTCTGGGAATCCTGACATTGTGGAACTCAAGTGTGAGGGCAAGACAGAGAAAAAAATTGCTGTCCGCGCTAGTGAAATTTCTGGGGTGCAGATTGTTCAGAAAGATGGTACAACCCCTGGTGGTGGCAGACCACCTGGATTTTTCGCTGTAGCTGCTGAGTAACCAAGGTTGACAAATGGCTCAAGTGGGCATTGAGGTCAAGGATTTAAATTTCAGTTGGCCAAATGGAGAGAAAGTTATCAAATCTTGCTCTTTAGAAGTACCCAAGGGTGAGTTTTGGATGCTCTTGGGTACAAATGGCAGTGGAAAATCAACGTTACTTAGACTGCTGGCGGGGTTATTGGCTCCTGAATCTGGGGAAATTCGGGTTTTGCACCCCGTTGGCTTTGTTTTCCAAAATCCAGACCATCAACTAGTGATGCCAACGGTTGGTGCTGATGTGGCTTTTGGATTGGTGGAAGAAAAGTTGCCACCTGCTGCCACTAGAGCCAGGGTTGAGGAGGCGCTGGGAGCGGTGAATTTGCTTACTCTCCAACGACGACCTATTTATGCACTCTCTGGCGGACAGAAACAACGAGTGGCGATCGCAGGTGCGATCGCCCGTCGCTGTGAAGTCTTATTATTAGATGAACCCACTGCCTTACTAGATCCAGATAGCCAGTTAGATTTAGTTGCTAGTGTCCGTCGTCTTGTCAAAAGTCGAGGGATCACAGCCTTGTGGGTAACACATCGATTAGACGAGTTAAATTACTGTGACGGCGCTTTTTTGTTAGAAAAAGGCTCTCTGGTAGATAAAGGTGAAGCCCAACGCCTTAAACAACGTCTGATGGAGGTACACAGCGAAGCCTCTTAATTGAGTGCTGAGTAATGAGTGCTGAGTGAATAAGTACAATGAATTGTACTTAGCACTCCTGAATACTACTAAGAAAGAACTGTAACGCGCCTTTATTTAAAAGGCGCGTTTTAAGTTGGTGCGTCTATCTGTGCGTCTACCTTAGGTTGTAGTTTTGTGAGGTTGCCGTATTTTTTATTCTGTGTAGCATAGTGTTACAGACTATGCATCAATTATTATAAAACTTATGAATGAATTTTGTTAACTCTAGAAAATTGTGATTAAAAACCATGCCCCGTTCCTTACTCCAAGCCGTTTTGTTAGTGGACGGCTACAATATAATAGGCGCTTGGCCTTGCCTTAAAAAAACGCGTGATAGCGTTGGATTAGAGGCCGCACGGGGCGAACTTGTGGAAGCAATGACTGGTTATAGTGCGTTTCAAGGTTATACAACTCAGATAGTTTTTGATGCCCAATATCAGAATTCTTCTAGCAATAAAGAAATAATTACTGAGCTTTTATCAGTTTATTACACTGATTTTGGGCAGACGGCGGATACTTACATTGAAAAATCCTGTGCTTCTTTTCGTCACCAAATAGCCCAATCTTTAATTTCTCGTGTGATTGTTGCTACATCAGATCGGGCGCAGCAGTTGATGATACAGGGATATGGGGCTGAATGGTTGTCGGCGCAACAACTTTGTGGGGAAGTGGAAGCTACTGTCTGCCGGATGCGACAAAAGTATCATACGCGCAAGCAATCGAAGAGTAGGTTTTTAGCTAATGCTATTGATGCTAAAGCACGGCAGCGTCTGGCTGAATTACGAATGGGATTACAGTAGATTATCTAGTATTTAAGAGTCTCTGCTTAAGTTACTGAATGGATTTTGGCTGCAAAAATTATCTAAATTAAGCATCTAAAAAAAATATTGGCGAAAGTACTTGCCAAATCTTATTTTTAGCCCTACTATTATAAATCGTGAGTGGTCCTCAGTAGCTCAGTGGTAGAGCGATCGACTGTTAATCGATTGGTCGCTGGTTCGAATCCAGCCTGGGGAGTTTATCAGTTTTGGATTTTAAATTTTGGATTCTAGATTATCCATCAGAGAGTTATGGTCACTTGACTCGACTGTGACTTTTCTGAATCATGGGTCTTTTGGTGCTTGTACTAAACAAGTGCTGGAGTTTCAACAACATTTGCGATCGCAGCTCGAACAAGAACCCCTACGCTTTTTTGGTAGGGAATGGGAACCTCTGCTAGACAATGCTAGAAGTAAGCTGGCGGCGTTTGTGGGTGCTGATGTGCAGGATTTGGTATTTGTCCCCAATGCGACGACTGGCGTTAATTCGGTGTTAAGGTCGCTGACGTTTTCACCAGAGGATGAAATACTTACAACCAACCACGAATATAATGCTTGCCGTAATGCACTTGATTTTATCGCCAGTCGCACTGGTGCGCGGGTGGTGGTGGCAAAAGTTCCTTTCCCTATTGACTCGCCACAGCAAGTAATCGCAGCAGTAATTGAGCGAGTTTCACCAAAAACACGATTAGCACTTTTGGATCATGTTACCAGCCAGACAGGGTTAATCTTCCCGATTCAAGAGTTGGCGAAGGAGTTGCAACAACGGGGTGTAGATACATTGGTAGATGGGGCACATGCGCCTGGAATGATTCCCCTCGATTTGCGAGAGATTGGGGCAACTTATTACACAGGGAATTGTCATAAATGGCTGTGTGCGCCCAAAGGGGCAGCATTTTTGTATGTGCGGCGAGATAAACAGTCAGAAATTCGTCCTCTGACAATTAGCCACGGGACAAATTCGCCACGCACTGATAAAAGCCGCTTTCAGTTGGAATTTGACTGGACAGGTACAGACGATCCTACAGCTTATATGTGTGTACCGGAAGCGATCGCTTTTATGGGTTCGTTGCTACCTGGTGGATGGACAGAATTGAGACAGCAAAATCATCAGCTAGTGTTGCAGGGAAGACAGCTACTTTGTGAAGCGCTGGAGGTGCAGCCGCTTTGTCCAGAGGAGATGATTGGTTCAATGGCGGTTGTACCAATGCCTACGACTTTGGAAAACCGCGATTTCATGTCTATACACGATGAGTTGTTTGATAAGTTTGGTATTCAAGTGCAGGTGATGCCGTGGCAAGAACAACCTCGGCTGTTGGTAAGGATTTCGGCGCAGATTTACAATACTTTAGAGCAGTATGAGTATTTGGCAAAGGTGTTAAAGGGATTGTGCTGTTAATCTAGTTTAGGAAACTGGCGATCGCTTCAATGCTTTGTTCTGCACTATTAGCAGTCAACATTGGGCCATTTGCCAAATAGATATTTTCTCAGATACCACATTTAAGGCAGGAGACGCGGTGAATCGGCTAAGGCAAAAGACGTGATAAATCGCCGTCTCTACAAATCGGTACGGTGATTTATCGCGTCTTTGCGATCTGCAAAGAGATTATGGGGCTAGTGGTATTCTTTTAGGTGATTGCACTTAAAATTGCTGAAACTAGGATAACGCTTTACATGACTTCTGGAGCGCCGTCTTCTAATCCTTTTGTGGCTGCGGGGATGATTGAAGATCCCAGGCTGTTTGTCGGTCGTAAAGATGAATTACACGCGATCGCATCTCGGATGAAGGGCGATCAGCCTACAAGTATCAATATAGTTGGTGAGAAGCACATTGGTAAATCTTCGTTGCTGCATTATTTTTTTCGGACTTGGCAGCAGCGAGTGTTAAACAACAGCAGTAGTTATGTGGTAATTTACCTACCGTTACGGGGTGTAGATTGCCAAACTGAAACGGGTTTTTATGAGGCTGTAGCTGAAGGTTTACTGAGTCACGTTCCGGGATGGCAACAACGCAGTCTGCAAAATCCTTGGAAGACTAAACCGCTTAATCGTCAAGTTTTTTCAGATGCGGTTAAGCAATGGAAACAGCAAGGAAAGCTACCCGTTCTCTGTTTGGATGATTTTGAAAGCCTTTTGAAATATCCCGATAAATTCGATAATGGATTTTATGACAATTTGCGATCGCTGATGGATAGCAACGCCTTGATGCTAGTGGTGGCTTCCCGTAAACAACTGGATGTTTATGCTAGCGAGCATCGGTTTGTCTCTAGTTTTTTCAATATTGGTCACACTATTTCTTTGAAAGAACTAACTACAGACGAGGCTATTGAACTGTCGCGCTTACCAACTCGCTCTACAAATGGTGCAGCTTTGAGTGTAGATGAACAGAATCATGCCCAGCAATGGGGTAGTCGTCATCCTTACAAGTTGCAATTGGCTGGTTACTATTTGTGGGAAGCACGTCAACAAGGCAAAGCAATCAAGTGGGCGAAACAGCAGTTTGACCAACAGCTTGCAAATCCTAAATCCGCATCCAAGGGACAACGATGGCAATTATGGCTGCGTTGGTTAATTTGGGATTTGCCACTGCGTCTAGGTAAGATGCCCAAATTCATCGGTGAAACCGTAGGTGATATAGGCAACTGGATTACTGGGTTAGTCATCCTGCTTTTACCAGTTTTGGTTTGGGTGGGTGTGCTGCACTGGAATGAAGTTTGGGATTTTGTGCGTGACAAGCTGGGGATAAAGTAGCAATGAGTAACACGTCTCCAGCATCAGGCTTTTGGAATTATGTGGCTGAATGTGTGCGCCTGCTGTATTGGATTTACTTCAAGCCTTTTACTTTTGAACGTTGGCTGCGCGATATACATCCAGAATTGAAGCCGAGAGATAACCCTTTTGATAAACGAGTTGAGTTTCGTACTAACCTGTGCCTGTGTCGCTATGCTAGGCAAGTTTGGTGGTTAACTGCTGTAGTTCCGATGTTTGCCGTGTTGCTGGTGGCACCAATTTACACTTTGGTTAGTGGTGAATCATTTAACTGGTTTATAAGCTGTGTTTTTTTGGTGGGCTGGTTTATAGGAAGGGTTGTAGACCGTGGCAGTAATAAAAATAGGCTAGTTATTTTCCTTATTGCTGTCCTTAGCATGTTTTTGGCATATCAATTTTTATCAAGCGTGGCGTTCTGCGTAGCGTTCGGCGTGGCGTTCGGCGTAACGTTCGGCGTAACGTTCGGCGTGGCGGTAGGCGTGACGTTCGGCGTAGCGTTCGGCGTGGCGATAGGCATGGCGATAGGCGTGGCGGGAGGCGTGGCGTTCGGCATGACGTTCGGCGTGGCGGTAGGCGTGGTGCGAGGTGTGGGGGTAAACGTGATGCGAGGCGTGGCGTTCGGCGTGGCGGGAGGCGTGGCGTTCGGCGTGGTGGGAGGCGTGGCAGGAGGCGTGGCATGGATTTTCGGTGTATTGCGGGTTTACTTTTGGTTGCCAGAATTACTATGGATACTCACCCTGTTCTTGTTGTCTAGCAATGGAAAGCGGGTAAATTGTTTGCGATATCTGCCCCCTCGCTTTGATGAATTGATTATTTTGCCTCTGCCTTTCATGGATGCGATGATTGTAGAGGCTTATCGAAAGAACCCAATCGCTGCCCATGAGACTATTAATTATCTAATTACATCCACCAATCAGCAAAAAGTTGCAGCACAGGCAATTTCTGGTATTGCTGTAGATATTGTCAACCGTTGTCAAAGGTTGAGCGATATTGTAGAGATTGCCAACCAACTAGCTTGGATTCCCTCACCATCACCAAAGGAACTTGGCACTGTACTACCCCAATTTTTAGAAATCAGCCAGAATGTACGGGCATCAGAGGAAGCAACTTCACCTTATCGGAAATATGAGTTACTCAATATTCCCATCAACGCATTACGCGAACTGGGGCAAAGTCTAGCTTTGACAAAAGATGCTCGTGTTGCTGTCTCTTTTGGCAACACTGCACAAAGCTGGCTGACTATACTAGAGACGGCGCAGCGCACTTTAAACGAACAGGCACAGCAATCAAAAGAAATTCGGCAAGTTTATATTGCTGGTAATTCGCTAGACCCCGAAACAGCAAAGAATCGTTTCAAAGGGCGAATTGACATATTTCGGGAAATCGAATCTTTGGCGCTTTCTGAGCAACCGCCAGTGTTGTTACTCTATGGTGGGCGGAGGACAGGGAAAACCTCAGCGTTGAAATATCTCCCTTACAGAATACAAGCAAATATTGTACCTTTGCTGGTAGATTTACAAGGAGCAGCAGCAGCTACAACGTTAAAAGGATTGGCTGAAAATTTAGCTCAACAAATTATCGAAGCTGCACGGCGATTACCCCGCAAAGTCTACTTGCCTAATCCAGATGCCAATAAACTAGCTGAAGATCCATTTCCCGCCCTGCAAACTTGGTTAGCAGAAATAGAACGCAGCAACTCTGATAAGCAATTTCTCCTCTGTTTGGATGAATATGAACGCCTGAGTGAGGTAGTGAAAGCAACAAGCAGCCGTGCGCCACTAAATTTTATCCGTAACCTGCTGCAACATCAACACCAGTGGATTTTACTTTTTAGTGGTTCACAGGATTTATCTGAACTTGATGATTACTGGAGTGACTATCTAATTAACACCCGTGCTTTGCGAATGACTTACCTGCACGAGTTAGAAGCCCGCGATTTGATTCAACAGCCAGTAGAGAACTTCGGCGATATCTATGAACCAACTGCTGTAGATGAAATTATCCAACTTACTCGCTGTCAACCTTATCTCGTTCAGTTGGTGTGTTATGAGGTGGTGGAGTTGCTAAACCGCGATATCAGAAGAAACAGGCGAGAAGCAGATACAGCCAAAGCTACTGCACAGGATGTTAAAGAAGTTATACCTGTTGTGCTTGAGCGAGGCGATCAGTATTTTCGAGAATTATGGAAGAGTTTAACAGATAGCGATCGCTCTCTCCTGCGCCGGATAATCCACGGGGAAACTCCCACGCAGCAAGACAAAGGTGTTATTCGCAAACTAACGCGAAAAGAAATCTTGACTCAAGAAGGCAATACTTTCCAAGTGCCTTTGGTGCAAAAATATATAGAACAGTTACTAGAAGAAGAGTAATAGTGTAAGGGCGAATAAAGTTTTCATTGTTATCGTTGTAACCGACATCGCTACAGACATAACCAATGTTCCTACAGGGAAGGCAGAAGTTGCTACAGCCTGCGCGAAACACGGAAACGTCAAGGCAGAAGTTCCTACAGGGAAGACGGAAGTTGCTACAGCCTGCGCGAAACACGGAAACGTCAAGGCGGAAGTTACTACAGGGAAGACGGAAGTTGCTACAGCCTGCGCGAAACACGGAAACGTCAAGGCGGAAGTTACTACAGGGAAGGCAGAAGTTGCTACAGACACGACCGATGTCGCTACCGTCGTAGCTTTGGGCTGTAGTGGCTTTTTATAGCAGTTGAAATATAGTTTAGAACATAAACCGATCGTAAAATGCCGACATCAATACACTTGCAAGCCTGTTGCCTATTGCCTATTCCCTGCTATAAATTCAACTTAACTATGAAATATCACAGTCAGTAAAGGGAGGAACGCCAACAGAAAGCCATGCCAAGATTGTAATTGAGCTTCTGGGGTTGGTTCTGGTGGTGCTAATAAAGCTTCTACTCTTTGTTCTAAACGATCTGCACCAGAGGAACCTAATGCAGCACAGCAAATTTCTGATAAGACGGGGCCGCTACTAACTACTAATAAAAGTGACTCTGCTAGCACCAGAGGATCTACCTGCAATGCTGCATAACCGTCAGCACGGAGTTCGCGCAAAGCTAACAATTCTTCCCACAAAGGCTCTGTATTCGGCAACCATGCAGTGCAAGAACGCACCCAACCCAGCCAGAAAAACCAGAATGTATCCCTGTAATGGTGATGCCCTTGCTCATGGGCTAAGACGCTTTCTAAATGAGCCGGTGAGAGAGTTTGCACTAATCCTTGGCTAACCACTAATTCTGGTTGCCAAAAACCGATTTGACCTGCAAATAACGCGCCTGTTTGCAGCAGTCTGGCTCGTCTATCGCCAACATTCACTAAAGGACAGTTACGGGCAGATTCTACAGACTGCCAACCCTGGAAGGCAAGTTTAATGCAGGAAATGGCAAAAAATGCCAAATAAATTAATGCTAGTAAATAGCTAATTGAGCCTGTATACATTCCGCCCATTTGTCCTTGAGGCCCCATGAACAGCACAGCGATCGCAGTCATGAAAATTAGCAAGGGCGGGAAGAGAAACAAAAATAGCGATCGCTGCCACCGCAGATTCCAATTACCTTGGTGTTGATTCCAAGCGGATCTTAACCACCAGGCAACTGCCAAAGAATTCAAAATCATTATCAGATGCATCATTTTTCCTCCCTGGCTTGGCGTGCAGATTGAATCCGTTTGGCGATCGCTGCTATTTGCTCACTAGCTGCTTCATCCAGACTATCAGCAAAAGCTGCAACAACATCGGGGTTCCCCACTGCCAGAAATCGCTGTAACTGCTCATGAGCTTTGATGACATCTGATTGCTGCTTACTCAGCATTGGCCGCCAATAGAATGCCCGCTCTTTTTTATCGCAGGCTAACCAACCTTTATCAGTGAGGCGACGTAAAACGGTGGTGACGGAAGTATAGGCCAATTCGCGGTTGGGATCGGTCAAAATGCGATCGTGTACATCCTTGACTGTGGCTGAACCAAGTTCCCAGATGATATTTAAAATTTCCGCTTCCAAGGGGCCTAAAGATAGTTGTTTAGGGCGGTAGTCGGGTAAAGGTGCCATAGCGATTTCGATTTGAGATTTTGGATAAGCGGAGTGGAGGTGAAAATTTCGGTTTTTGTTTGGCAAGGTTAGTCAGTATGCGTAGTGGTGCTAACTTGGAATGCCAAATACAGCTTGAGAAAGTCTGTTATTGTTTTACATTACAGGATAATGCAGCAAGTCTGAAAGTCTATAAGCATAAAAGTAGACTTTTTGAATGTTTATATATTGAATGGGTTACATAGTGCATCCTGATGCTAAAAAAATCCCTGAGAGTAATTGTAACTATAGTTAGTGTCACCAACTGGGTAGAATGTTATTTGCGGAAGTTGTATTAAAGCAGGTGTATCCAGCACGTGAAGCTATTTGTATACCACACTCCTGAATTGACTCCAACAGGTAAAGTGCCAGAATGTGCGATCGCAGTCGATGTTTTGCGGGCTACTAGCACAATAGCGACAGTTTTGGCAGCTGGAGGCGAAGCTGTACAAGTATTCAGCGATTTAGACAAGTTAGTTGAAGTTAGCGAAAAATGGCCCGCTGAAAAACGGCTGCGAGCTGGAGAACGCGGTGGCGCGAAAGTACCTGGCTTTGAGTTGGGTAACTCTCCCCTCGATTGCACACCAGAATTAGTGCAGGGGCGACGGTTGTTTATCAGTACCACAAATGGCACTCGTGCCTTACAACGGGTACAAGACTCCCCAAATCTCTTAGCAGTTGCCTTGATTAACCGGGCGGCGGTGGTGCAATTTCTTTTGGAGAAGCAACCAGAGACAGTGTGGATTGTCGGTTCCGGTTGGGAAGGTAGTTTTTCTTTAGAGGATACAGTTTGTGCGGGTGCGATCGCTCACAGTATTTTACAACAAACACAGTTGTCACCAGAAGAACTAGCTGGTAACGATGAAGTAGCTGGTGCGATCGCTCTTTACTCTCAGTGGCAAGATAATTTATTAGGATTATTCCACCAAGCTAGTCACGGCCAACGATTGTTGCGTCTTGACTGTTTAGATGATTTAAAATATTGTTCCCAAACTGATATTTTAGATGTTTTGCCAATACAACATGAAACGGGAGTATTAAAAAGTCAAAAGAAATAGGGAATGGGTAGTGAAGAAGGGAATAGGGTACAGGTTACAGATTATTTTTTATTACCTGTCACCTGTACCCTATTCCTTAATCTTTATGCCCAATTTTAAAATCTGCAAGCATTTGTCGGAGTCTTTGCCGCCAATGAGGGGGATAAGTCCCTAAAATTGCCGCAATTTTTTTACAAGCAAGGACAGAATAGGCTGGGCGACTGGCTGGTGTTGGATATTCGGCAGTTGTAATGGGGACAATACGTTCAACTTTCAAAGGGAAGCCTAGCTGTTGGGCTTCTTCAAAAATGGCAACTGCAAAGTCATACCAGCTAGCAACGCCGCTATTAGTGTAGTGATAAGTGCCACTAATTTCTGGGGTTAACTGAGGAATAGTCTGGGCGATGACTGCGGCTATATCTTGCGCCCAAGTCGGGCTACCAATTTGATCGGCAACAACACGGAGTTCTTGGCGTTCCGCTCCTAGTCGCAGCATAGTTTTGACAAAATTACTTTTGCCAAAGGTTCCATAAACCCAAGCAGTACGGAGGATGAGATGATGGGCGCAGGCTTCCCGAATTGCTTCTTCTCCAGCAAGTTTGGTTTTACCATAAACACTCAAGGGATTAGTTGCATCGGTTTCCTGGTAAGGGCGATACCCATTACCATCAAAAACATAATCGGTCGAAATATGAATTAGAAAAGCTCCTAATTTTTGGCTTTCTTGGGCAATAATTAGGGGTGCAGTAGCATTAATAGCGTTAGCAAGTTCGGGTTCGCTTTCTGCTTTGTCTACAGCAGTGTAAGCAGCAGCATTAATAATGATTTGCGGCTGCTTTGCTCTGATAAAATTGCGGAGATTATCGGGTTGGGCAAGGTCTACTATTGGGCGTGCTACTGAGGTAACATCGCCATAGCTTGAGAGGGTTTGTTCTAGTTCCTTACCCACTTGACCGTTGCTACCAATCAGCAAAATTGATTTAGTCATTTGTCATTTGTCTTTTGTCATTTGTCCAAGAGAAGCCACGCCTACTCTTTAACGTGGTTTGAATTAGTCCGATGAAAGACAAAGTTTTTCCGCCACACCATAAAAGTAAGCTTAGGGTATCACAAGAGACGGGGTATGTACTAATGACCAATGACCAATGACTACTTAATCAAATACTTCAGCAGTTCTCAAAGGTTTCCCGGCTTGGTCTTTAGCTGATAAAATCGGTGGCGCACTCACAGGCCAATCTATCGCTAAATCTGGATCATTCCATAAAATTGTGCGATCGCCTTGGGGTGCGTAGTAATCTGTAGCTTTATAGAGAACTTCGGCTATTTCTGAAAGCACAAAAAACCCGTGAGCAAAGCCTGGTGGTATCCACAGTAGGCGCTTGTTCTCAGCACTGAGTTCATAACCCACCCATTTGCCGAAGGTAGCCGAACTTTTTCTAATATCTACGGCTACGTCAAAGATAGTGCCAACAATGGCCCGAACAAGTTTACCTTGGGGTTGTTGAATTTGGTAGTGCAATCCCCGTAGTACATTTTGTTTAGAGCAAGAGTGGTTATCCTGGACGAAGTTGGTAACAATACCAGTCTCTTGAGCAAATTTTCGGTCGTTGTAGGCTTCAAAAAAGAACCCGCGATCGTCTGCAAATACTTTGGGCTCGAGTTGTATAACTTCGGGAATTTTGGTATGTACAATACTCATCAATATTATTTCGAGTAACCCACCACAGTGTTAATTGTGAGAGTAATTTAATGCTTGTATTTTACAGCTAGCAGGTAACACTTCGACCGTGGCTTTTCCTCTTTTCAACAAGTAAATCAGGTTAGTTCAATTTGACAGTCATCGCCAATTAGAAATCGCAAGGCTTTAGGGCGGCGAGGTGCAAGAGTCAATTGTGCCCGTTGCCCAATCACACTATCAATAATGCGCTGATGAATTCCAGCAATTTTAGCACCTTCTAAAATCACGCTGTGTTCTAAATCAGTATCAATAAGTGTCGCATTGTTGGCAATGCTACTATAAGGGCCAATAAAGCAGTTTTCTAAATGACAATTGCTACCAATGACTACTGGCCCCCGAATTGTGCAGTTAATTACTTTAGATTTTGCACCGATTTGGACTCGTCCAATAATCTGACTTTGGGCATCGATTTCGCCAAGAACTGATACTGTCAGATAGGTATCGAGAATCAATCGGTTAGCTTCTAATAAGTCATCTTTTTTACCAGTGTCAAGCCACCAGCCTTGAAGATTATATGCTAAAACTTGCTTATTCTGATTAATTAGGTATTGAATAGCATCAGTGATTTCTAGCTCGCCTCTGGCAGAAGGTTGGATATTTGCGATCGCATCAAAGATGAGGTGAGAAAAGAAATAAACCCCTACCAATGCCAGATTTGAAGGAGGAACTTTGGGTTTTTCAATTAACTGTAATACCCGTCCTGTATCATCTACCTCAGCTACACCAAAGGCGCTAGGGTTGGCAACCGAACGCAAGAGAATCAGAGCATCTGGCTGTTGTTGACTAAATTGTTGCAGAAAGTAACGTAACTCCCCTAGTTGAATCAGATTATCGCCCAAATACATGACAAAGGGAGAATTTTCTAAAAACGGATGGGCAATTTGAACGGCGTGAGCAAGTCCGAGTGGCTGCTCTTGGACGATATAGGTGATATTTGCTCCAAAGTATTCTCCATTTCCGGTTTTCCCTTGGACTTCTGCTCCAGTTTCCGGGCTGATGATAATACCAATATCAGTAATCCCAGTAGCGACCATTTCTTCAATGCCGTACCATAAAACAGGTTTATTAGCAACTGGTACGAGTTGTTTGGCTCCGCTATAAGTTAGGGGACGTAGGCGTGTACCTTTACCGCCAGAAAGAATTAGTGCTTTCATAGGGATTGAGGATTAATTATGAGTCAATAGTCAAGATAATCTGAAATCTGGACAAAATCCTAAATCTTGGTATCTAAATTCTCGCTTTAGTTATTTTTTATATGTAACGGGATAATACTTCGACGGTTGCTTTTCCTGTTTTTTCCCAACTGAATTGTTGGGAATGAGTGATACCCTGGCTAGAAAGGTGCGATCGCAAACCCAAATTAGTTGCGATCGCCTGCATCGCCTCTGTAATTTCTCCAGTTTTGTATGGATCGATCAGAATCGCCGCATCTCCAGCAACCTCTGGTAGGGAGGAGAGATTGGAGGTAATGACGGGAGTGCCACAAGCCATTGCTTCGAGGACAGGTAAACCAAAGCCTTCCCAGAGACTGGGGAAAACCAGAGCGATCGCTTCATTGACGATTTTTGGCAATTCGCTGTAAGGAACATAGTCCAGAAACTTCACCTGATTAGTTATACATAGTTCTGCAACTTGTGCTTTTAAAGTAGGGGTGTAACGCGAATCAGTTGGCCCTACTAACCATAGTTCATATTCTTTGGAGTTGGGTAACGCAGCAAAAGCAGCAATCAGTCGCTGGATATTTTTGTAAGGCTCTTGGCGACCAATGTAGAGAAAGTAGTTGCGGGTGGGTAGATTGAGAGGGCGAAAGTGAGTGTGATCGTAGGCTAGGGGAATGGGGGTAATTTTGTTTGCAGGAATTCCGTAAAAATTGGTGATATCCTGAGCCGTAGTTTGGGAGATGCAAATAATGTGTTGTGCTTGTTTAAGAACTTGGGGAGTGTAGTAGCGGTGGTAAGGGATGAGTGGTGAAAAGCGCTTGGGAAAGCGCAACGGTATCATGTCAAAAGACGTGATTATAAAACGACAGTTGGTATAAAGAGGTGCTTCTGGAAGTGGAGAGAATAAAAGACTAGATTTGAGGTTATTATAAATTTTTGGTAGTTTAAATTGCGTCCATCTCAGGCGACGTAAATGACCTTTAATACCTTGTTCTGACGTTTGATTAGCAGGAGTTTGATAAGAATTATAGTTAGGAAAATATTGTGAAGTTAAAAGGGTTGGTTGAAGTGATTTTAAGTGAGGTAAAAGATTAAAAGCATAAGTCGTAGTCCCTGTGGGTTTAGTAAGTATAAATGAAAGGTTAATTAATAAAGACATAATTATTTATACATAAAACTTAGTTTTATAATTTCCCAACTATAAGGATTGGATGTTTTTAGGTATTGATATAAAAACTTAAATATTAAATATACTCTTAACGTCAAAATTTCCCACATCGGACGATGTTTATGATAGTAGTAAATCTGGCTGCGTCTATATTCTACAGACATTTTATTGGATATTTTTTTTACAGAATGTCCTCTTAGATGAATTAGGGATATGTGGGGAGTATAAATAATTTTATACCCTTCATTCCTGACTCTTTGACACAAATCAGAATCTTCAAAATACATGAAGAATTTTTCGTCAAAACCATCTAATAAATTAAATAAATTTGCCCTAATAAAAAAGGCTGCTCCGACGACAATATCTACTTCTTTAATATCTTGAAAATCCTGCTCTATAATATTAAAAGCATTTTTATTCTCAGCATATTTATGTATCTTTTGTGCTTGAAACTCTCCTCTAATTCCGATTTCAGGTGAAAAAGAAATTTGAAAACTTCCATCTGGAAAAAGTAATTTAGTACCAATAACACCTACATCTTGATTTCCAGACATTAATTCTATGAGATGGGGTAAGATGTTATTTGTAAGTATTGTATCAGTATTTAATAATAATAAAAACTCACCTTTTGCTACTTTTGCACCAGCATTATTTCCTGCTCCAAAACCAACGTTTCTTGGTAGTTTGATTAATTTGATTTCAGGAAATTTATTATCAACAATATCTATACTATTATCTTGAGAATTATTATCAACTAAAATAATTTCACAGTTATCTTTAGGAATAAATTTTTCTAGAGAATTCAAACAATTTATTAAAACATCTGCACCATTATAGTTAACTAAGATAATTGATACTGATTTAATTAATTGTGTGTTCATTCTTACAGTGTGTGAGATAACAATCTCAACTACCAAGTTTTACTAATATTTCCAATCAAGCCCCGATAAGTCCCTAATAAACAAGCCCATATTTTTAATTGTTTATCTTCTAAATCATATAGCATAATAAAAAGAATTTGAAGCAGCATATATTTTATTCGTCGAATTAAGCTAGTGAAGTGATAGTAACCTTGAGAAAAGCGAGTTTCCAAATAACTATGATTACGACAGATATAGTAATAACGTAAAGCTGAATATTGTTGTATATAGCGATATTTATTCATAAATTTTACTTGAATAGGACTACCAAAATTGTGGTGCATACTAGCTTTAGTAGCAATCAGGTTATGAAAGCCTTTTTGTCTTAGCCGCAATCCATAATCAAGGTCAATACCATCAATAAATAGGTCAGCACAAGGAGGAGAAATGGTTTTAGCGGCAGCTAATGAAATTAGAGATCCTGATGTAATCGGTGAATCACATTCATAAAAATCAACACTACTATTATGTTTAAGTGCTAGAAAATGATCGTTAAAAAAAACTGCACCTTCTATAACTTTATTAGTTCTAGGATCAGAAGGAGTAGGAGCAATAATGCCAATTTTATAATTATCTTTTTGAGACAATTGATAATAAGTGGTTAGCAAAATTTCTAAACAGTTTGCAGTCGGAACACTATCTTGATCAAAAGACCATAAAAAGTCATATTTTTGTTCGATAGCCCATTTGATTGCCCAAGTTAGTCCTGCCGCAATTCCTATATTTTCTGGATGAAACTTGATTAAAATATTTTCTTTATTTGTGAGATGCAATAAAGGCTTTTTTGTGGAGTTATCTAATATCAGCAACTTGTCAACCGTAAAGGAGGATTGGCAAGCAATAGCATTAAGACAATCCATAACTGCTTTTGGATCTTCATAAGCAGTTATATAAGCTGCTATCTTATACTGAGACTTCATTTGCGTAATACTTATAATACTTATATAGTAAACCGATGCATAGGGAAGGCAATTGTGACATATTTAATAAATTGATAATATAACAAACTAATTTCATTACAAATTGATATTTCTCTGATTATATCTGGATTTATTCAGAAGATTTGAAAGCGATAAGGAATTCATTATAAGCACCATCATTGTATTGTTTATCAACAATTCCCAAGCCTTCAATAATATCCCCATCGATCAAGTATTTCATTTGAGTGAAAAACTCTTCATCTGTCCAAACGTGGCAATGAGCATCTGCAAGTCCAGATTCAAAATTTTCGCATCCCCATTTATAAAACTCTTTAGGTGATTCTATGCTTTTCTGCTTTAAATCTTCAGATATAACTTTGGCAAATTCCAAGATATGTTCTAATGAAGGATAATTACAGTTATTGTAATAATCGTCGAGTAAATGTTCTATTGTTGTTGAAGGTCTTGAAGCATCAAAAGTTCTTCTCTTATCTGGACAGGCAATAACTATAAATCCTCCTGGTTTCAGCAAATTATGTAAATCCTTAATATAACTAATGACATTAGGAATATGCTCAATTACATGACAGAGAATGACAAAATCAAACTTTTTGGGAATTTGACGGTGAACTTTAATATCCCTTTGGAGAATATATTTGATCGGCATTACTGTTTCAGCAGGAAGGTTCCAAAGAGCAATCATTTCTTCCGATGAACGAAAATCGGCAAACTCACATTTGCCAACCTCTTTGGTAACAGTTGGTAGATCGCAAGCTCCTATTTCTAAACCTTCTGCATTTTCTAAATTCACTAATTTATTTAAAAATTGCAAGCGATTTAACTGATAATCTACTCTAGTAATCATGTTTTCTACTGACTCCTATCTTTCAACCTAAAATCAATTGCTTCCTTATTTATTTATACTTAATTCAGCTTTTAATTCTAAAGCTATATTCCATAAGAATTTTCTCAAATTTCATACACATATTTTGTAACGTTAGATCCTTCACTGATTCATAGCCAGACGTTGCAATATTTTGCCGCATTCCAGCATTATTTATTAGATCCATTAATGCATTAAAAACAGCTTGTGAATTAGGTTCACATAATAGACAAGTTCCTTCCTTAACCATTGATCGTACTGGAGGTACATCCACTTCGACTGTGGCACAGCCACAAGCCATTGCTTCAAAAACAACTGTGCTTATATTTGTCATAGAAAAAGATAGATGTATATCAGATGAGCGCATTGCTTCTGCTGTTTCAGCTTGAGTTAAAACTCCCAAATTTTCGTAAGGAAATGGAAGTTCTAAAGCTTCTTCCAGTCCATACAATTTGATTTGCACATCAGAATTGTGCTGATGCAATTTATTTAATGATTCTACTCCCAAAGCAAAATTACGCCTGGGGATATGAGGACGAGCAAAAAATAGTATTGAACAGGGTTTCGTTGTACTTAAATGACGATCCAAAATAGGATTTTCAGCTAAAAATACTTCACCTAATGGAAAATCTACATACGGATAGTCAATTTTATTTCTTTGGCTCAATATCTCTGCCAAATACTTGCCTAAAGTAATTATATTTAAAGGTAAATTATAAGTGGCTTCTGCTTGAGTAAAGTTAGACTCTCCAGGTTTATAAAAGTAAGGTTCATAATCTTGAACATAGTATGCTTTGAATCGGGTATTAACTAGTTGCTCAACAACATAAGCTGTAGGCCAATTTGTAGCGATCGCTATATCTGATTCTAAAATTCCAGCATGACCACAATGAATGATAGCGTTACTCTTCCCAAAATTCTCCTCGCAAAAATCTCTTACTTGTTCAGTAGTAAAATTGGTTAGATGAGCAATTGGTTCAATATAGATATTGACGGTGTGTTCTTTAGCTGCCAGATAATAAGCTAAATTAAAAATATGCTTATAGCCTCCACCCGTTTGAGCAATCGGCGCTCGCAGAATAAAAGCAATGGAAAGAGGTTTATTGGGTGATAAACTTCCCCCCAATAAATATTTCCACTTCTCCATACTTTCTGTAGCTGCAACCCGCGTCAAATAGCGAGAATTTACATCTTCAAAGGCTTTATGCCCCATTTCCTGTCTCAACTTCTGGTTAGTTACCAATTGATACAGAGCATCTTTCCATTCATCCAAATTATTACACAGTAGTCCATTAACTCCATCTTGAATAGCGACACGAAAAGCACTTGTATCCGAAGCAATTGTTGGGACAGATAAAAGCGCTGCTTCAAAATATTTGAGTTCACTTTTTGATTCGGTAAAGTCATTATTTTTTTCCAAGGGTGCAAGATTAATATCAACTTTCCGGTACAGTTCTGGTAAATCCCTCCAAGGCATATATGGAACACACTCTATTTGTGAGGCAACTTCCTGTAATGCTTCTGGGATATCGAGATGTCCAACTACCATGAGGCGGACATAAGGAAATTCTGTGAGAATGCTTTTTAAGGCTAAAACACATTCTGCAAAATCTTTAACATGAGTTTTAGTACCACTAAAATAGGCAATCCGAAGCATCCCATCATTAGGAACATAACTCTTACGAGCTTCGATCGCTCCTTGTTCCATCTCATTACTTATACGATTACGTAAAATTACCGAAACTTTGTCAGGAAAACTTTGTTGTATTTCTTGCTGGAGTTTGTTTGTACTTACTGTTATGTAGTCACATAAAGACATGGATTTACGATATCGCTTTACTCCATTTTCGTATAGAGTCTTCTCTTGTTGATCCATTAGCGTACAAGCATGAATTTGAGAAATACGGGATGGATCAAACACTAAGTCATCAGTATCAAAAATAACTTTTATGTCTACTTTTTTTGCATTGAAAACAAACTGTTCAAATTCGTTAGTATGGGGAACTCGATGAGCAATAATTATTTTATATTTAGTGATAAGTTCATTGTATAAAAATACCATTGGTTCATATACATCAACTGTATAGCCAAGGTACTTTAGGATTTCCGCTTGATGATGACATCGATAACGATAAGAATCTCCCGGGCACCCACTAATAAAAGCAAACATTTTTAACATGTTATCAGTGAATAAATCTTCTTGAAGAGAGTTAGAAGTTTTCAGGATGTCTTCTGTTTTATTAACTATGTTTAACTCCTTATTATGTGTAAATATTTCTGAGGCGGGAACCAAATTTAGGAAACCCTTAACTCTGAACCAAGTTTTCCTTAACTTCCAGAACTTACTGGTTTGCATTGCAGTAATAGAAGTTTGAGCATATATTAATTCAGACTGTGATTTCTCTAATTTCGCCTGAGTTTGTCGGAGTTGAGATTGCGATCGCTCCAATTCTGTCTGGGTTTGCTGTAGATTAGACTGCGATCGCTCCAATTCTGTCTGGGTTTGCTGTAGATTAGACTGCGATCGCTCCAATTCTGTCTGCGTTTGTTGTAGATTAGACTGCGATCGCTCCAACTGAAGCTGATTCTCCTGTACTTGAGCTTGGGCTTGCTCCAGTTCTACTTGTGTTGAATGCAGTTGAGATTTCAATTGCTCCGATTTTTCCAACAGATTAGAGAAGCGTTCGCTTATTGCAGCATATTCTCCTTCTATAGTCCAAGGATCTGCCCGAATAATAAACTGTAAAGTGTCAGCATCTTTATCTTCTTCAATTTGTTTAATAGTATCACTGTTGAATTGTTCTCTCTTATGTTGAGGGATCAAAGAACTATCTGAAAAAACTTCTAGTTTTGTCCGATCAGCAATATTTACTAAATATCCTGGTATTTCAAATAACTCCTCAACCGTTTTTCTGGTAAAAAACCTCAGGTGAGTATTATCTAAAATCCCTAATTCTGTATATTCAAATTTACCTTGTAGTAAAGATAAGCGAATTGCACCGTGAGCAATATTTGGAATAGAAGCAACTACATATCCATCTTTTTTTAATATCTGCTTGGTTTCTTCCAAAATTTTCCAAGGGTTTCGCAGATGTTCTAAAACATCTCCAAACACTGCAACATCGAACTCCTGGCTAGGCAATATTTCTGTAACAGAAACAAAATCCAAATCGGCAACTATTACCTCTTTACAGTGCTGTTCGGCAACTTTAGCAGCATCTGGATTTATCTCTACTCCTGTGACAATACAGCCTTTTCTACTAAGTAACTGAGCAAAGTAACCAGTTGCACACCCAAAGTCTACTACTCGCTGATTGTCTCCAATGAGGTTTAACATTTTCCTTAAAACGTGGTTTTCCCCCAAACCTTCTTCTGTAAGATTTTCAGCCGATGGATAATCCTTTGACCAATCTTTATTCATAATATATAGAACTTTAATATGTGTATTAATTAAGCTGGTGTAACTACTGTTGGTAAAACTTTTTTGTTTACTTTCACGACCATCGGTTGATGGACTAAAGCATGAATGAGCTTTCCAGTGTCTGGGGGTAAAATTTGAAAAACCATTATATTATCAATCCAGTCAAAGCTAAGAGCTTCATAGCTTTCAGCTCCAGCAACTGTTAAGCTATAAGAACTAGGTCTAAGAGGCAAATTAAATTTAAACTTAATTTCTATTTCTTCTCCTGGTTCTAATTTATCTATTTTTATATTTTCTTCTAAAGTATTGCTACCAATTACCTCATTACCATTTTTGTCACACAGATGAAAGCCAACAATACAACTTTTTATGACAGAATAAACTTTTAAATTGACAATCAATGTTACTTCTTCATTAAATGCAAAGATTGGACTTTCGCCAGCATAATGACCTAATTGATTCAAGATTTTTACGTTTTCGATTCTGGCTTTTCCACTTCCTCTGCGTGTTGCCTTGCTGAAACTTGAACTTGGAGATTCAATATCAAAATTTTGAGAATCTGAAGCTTCTATTGCGTTATCTACAACGGTATTTACTTGCTGTTGAGAGTTAACTTTAATATCTTGTGCTAAACCTAATTCAAGTTCTGTAATTAATTTTAAATATTCAATTACAACGGCATTTGGCAATCCTGTCGTATGTATTTTTCCATCATGAATCATCACCGCTGAATTGCACAATGTTTTAATTGCGCCTGCATCGTGGGAAACAAATAATGTTGTAACTCCAGAATCCATCATTGCACGCATTCGCCGCATACAACGATGTTGAAATACAACATCTCCAACAGCAAGTGCTTCGTCAACAATTAAAATCTCTGGATCGACATTGACTGCAACAGCAAATGCCAAGCGGACATACATACCACTAGAATAAGTTTTAACAGGTTGATCGATGAAATCGCCGATATCGGCAAAAGCGGCAATATCATCAAATCTGTCTTCGATTTCTTTTCGACTTAATCCTAACAATTGTCCGTTAAAAAAGACATTTTGCCTTCCAGTAAACTCTGGATTAAAACCACTTCCTAATTCTAATAAAGCAGAAACTCGACCTACGACTCGCACATCACCACTGGATGGTGTCAGGGTTCCCACTATAATTTGTAGCAATGTACTTTTTCCAGAACCGTTGCGTCCAACGATTCCAACTGTCTGTCCTTTGGGAATCTCAATGTTGATATCCCGAAGTGCCCAAAATTCATCTGTTCTACTCTTACCAGGTAGCAAAACTTCTTTTAGCCTATCTACAGGTCGGCTATACCGTTTGAAACGCTTCGATACATTCTTAAGGGAAATAGCAATTTCTTCACCCATACTTTTGCTGTCAATCCTAAAAACTCACACACTAAAGCTAAAATGCGATCTCTACGACGGGCTATGCCTACGTACTCATTTTACTTTGCCAGATGTCACTACATAATCAATGCTGGCATCTCTAGCTAAATGACTCCGTGCTATCAAACCGTCAGTTTACAATACATCGGCAAATGCTGGACGCAGGCGGCGATAACACCACAACCCCCCAAAAAAGATTACAACTGCAATTAGTGAAGAAACTCCCCACTCACCCCAGTGTTTGACTTCTCCAACTAAAACTATGTCACGATAAACTTCAGCGATCGCTGCTATTGGATTTAACCAGAATACCAAAGTCCGCCATTGCTCAGGAATTGCTGATGCTGGATAGACAAGCGGTGTCGCATAAAACCAAATATTTAAAATCACCCCTAAAGTCTGCGGGATATCTCGCAAAAACACTGTTAGTCCTGCCACTAAATAGCCCAATCCTGCCGTTAGCAATAACTGTGTTAGCCATACAAAGGGTAATAGCGCCAAGGTAGCATGTAAAGTATGAGAAGTTACCGCCACAAAAAAAATCAACGCCATTAAACCCAAGGAACTCTCAATGAACGTTGATAAAATTGGCACGAGCGGTAACAAAGTTAGGGGAAATACAACTTTCTTGACTAAATTCGGCTGTCCTACGACTGAATTAGCAGACTGCATCAAACCCCCCATAAAAGCAATCCAGGGAAGCAAACCCGCAAATAGCCACAAACCAAAGGTGAAGTTATTTTCTGGTAAAGTTTTCAAACTTAACTTCACCTTCAACACAACCGAAAACACATAGGTGTAAATCAGTAATTGTGATAGCTGATTTAGCAAAGGCCACAAATTGCCTAAAACAGAACCCTTATACCTCGCTTCTAAATCCCGACGCACCAAAGTTCTCAGCAAGTCAAACTTTGCCCACAACCGTTCATTTATCGGTAGTATGCGCCTCAGTCTCCCTGCCTTATGTACAAATCCTCGTATTGCTCGCAACAATTCCCGCTTCCTCGTTCACTACCGACACACCCAATTTTTCTCCATAAAGCTTAATAGCTATGAAAATATCCTGTGTTACTTGGGGAATACATTATTACTAGAAAATCTTACACAAATTGTCTTGGTGATTATACAATGAATCGGCTAGTGCTAAGTATATTTTTCTTAGCAATATAAATTCTGTTGGCAACACTGCTTGTCTTGTTAAGGACGCAAGTTTTTGCTTAACTCAAGCTATCTGGATCAATTCCTTGCGATCGCAGACACTCTGCTAATCGCTCTGCCGTTGGCTGTCTTGCTCTGCTTTTTCTCCTAGCTTTGCCACCCAACCCCCTGAAGTATATCAACGCAACCACAAATCCTTTATATTACAAAAGATGGCGAGCATGGTAGTAAAGGTTTAAGTTGTTAGCAAACAAAACTTCTTCAGATGGATAAGATTAGAGGTTCACAAGTCTCACTCAGAAAATCCGCCTGAATGCAGTGAAATTTATCTGTAAAACCTAATTTTCATATTAATTCACTGGGTAAATCATCCATCCTAGGCATGGTTTTTTGTGGTGGACGGAGGATAGTTTGATACATAACTACTACTTTGGTTGCTTAACTCAAGCTATGTAGATGAACCTCTAACGATCGCAAATGTTCCACCAATACGACTAATCGTTGCGATCGCATCTGTGGTTAATTTTAAGTTCTGAGGTTAGAAGTTTAGAATTTTCTCCCTCATCTCCCCTGAATTTGTGAAAGCTGAGTCACGGATTCCGCTACACTGAGACTTGGTTTGTTGCATTGTAATCAGGCATGGAAATCGGACAAAAGGTTAAAGTCTTTCGTTTGCGCGATCGCGTTTCTCCCCCAATTGTAAAAAAACTAGGACAAGTGGGTATCATTCAAGGCTACAAAGTCATTGATAGTGGGATCGGTGTAGTAGTGCTGTTTGAGGACAATACTTCCACTTGGTTTTTTGAAGATGAAATTAAACCTGTGTAGTAATAAAGAACTCAGATCGGAGTTTTTCTCGGTATCTGAAATTTCCAGCACAGGTTGAGAATCTTTATTGAGTGCTAAGTTGGAATTGAAAAGATCGGCGGTGAAAATAGGAATCAAGTAATGGCTCTAATATTGACATTTTTGGGCAAAGGCGGCACCGCTCGTACCAAAATTGCGATCGCCGCAGCCAAATTATTGGCAAGTCAAGGCAAGCGCGTACTCCTAGCAGGACAAGCAGAACCAACATTGTCAATCCTGTTGGGTACTACCATTGCTGCCGATCCTCAAGAAATCGCTCCCAAGTTACAGGCGGTACAGTTTCAAGCATCTGTACTGCTTGAACGCAACTGGGACGAAGTGAAAAAACTGGAGGCACAATATCTCCGCACGCCCATCTTCAAAGACGTTTTTGGTCAAGAACTGGTAGTATTGCCAGGGATGGACAACGCCCTAGCTCTCAATGCTATCCGCGAATATGATGCCAGTGGCAAATATGATGCGATCGTCTACGATGGCACAGGTGACTCTTTAACGTTGCGAATGTTGGGTTTACCAGAATCCCTCAGTTGGTATGTCCGGCGATTTCGGCAATTATTTGTCAACTCCGATTTGGGTAAGACTATTACTGAATCGCCCTTAATCCAACCGCTAATTAGCAGCTTTTTCAATATCAACTGGACAGCAGATAACTTTGCAGGGCCTACCAACCAAGTCAATAATTTCTTGGAAAAAGGGAGAGCCGCTCTTGCCGATCCGAAGCGTCTTGCTGCTTTCTTAGTGACCACAGGAGATCCAATTGACGTAGCAAATGCTCGTTATTTATGGGGTAGCGCTCAACAAATTGGTTTAACTGTCGGTGGTGTTCTGCTTGTGTCTCCTGAGACAAACGTCAATCTGCCAGAGGAATTTATACCCCTACCTGTCAGCGTTGTTCCCGACTCGCCAACAGGTGACTGGCAAACACTGATAGACGCACTACCCAACTTTGAAGCACAAGCTTTACAGGCTCCTAAACCAATTGAAATAGACATTCACAATCGTCAAGTACGCTTATTCTTGCCAGGATTTGACAAAAAGCAGGTCAAACTCACCCAATATGGGCCAGAAGTCACGGTAGAAGCAGGAGACCAGCGACGGAATATTCCCTTACCCCCGGCTCTCAGTGGCAGACCTGTGGCTGGAGCAAAGTTTCAGAATAATTATTTGATAATTTCGTTTTAAGTTATGGGAATGGAGCATGGGGAATGGGGCATGGGGAATAGGGAATAGGGAATAGGGAATAGGGAAGAAACTTAATCCCAATGCCCAATGCCCAGTGCCCAATGCCCAATGACGGCAGTTGCTCCACTTGGGGAGACCCCAAGACCGCACTGCCTTCCCAATGCCCAATGCCTAATTAATCAGTAAAAATTATGTCAGAATCAACTCCCATTACCCCAGACCCTAACCCATCTGAGGCATTAGACTCAGTGGTAAATAATCCCAATGAGCAAGCGATAGCATCCGCCGATCGCAATGCGAAAACTAGGCAGTTGCTGGGGATGAAAGGTGCAGCTGCTGGAGAAACTTCAATTTGGAAAATTCGTTTGCAGCTAATGAAGCCGATTACCTGGATTCCCCTAATTTGGGGCGTAGTCTGTGGTGCGGCTTCTTCGGGTAACTATACTTGGACGCTAGAAAATGTGTTGAAGGTATTAACCTGTATGCTGCTGGCTGGGCCATTGATGACAGGTTACACCCAAATCCTCAATGATTACTACGATCGCGAGATCGATGCCATCAATGAACCCTATCGTCCGATTCCCTCTGGGGCAATTCCCTTACCCCAGGTAATTATTCAGATTTGGGTATTACTGATTGCTGGCTATGGTTTGGCATTTGCGCTGGATGTGTGGTCTGGTCATGAATTCCCGACAATTACAGCGATCGCAATTATCGGTTCTTTCATCGCCTATATTTATTCTGCACCTCCCCTAAAACTCAAGCAAAACGGCTGGCTAGGAAGTTATGCCTTGGGTGCAAGTTACATTACCCTACCTTGGTCTACAGGACACGCTTTGTTTGGCGATCTCAATTCCACAATTGTGATTTTGACAATGTTCTACAGCTTGGCTGGATTGGGTATTGCCATTGTTAATGACTTCAAGAGTGTAGAAGGCGATCGCCAGCTAGGATTAAATTCATTACCCGTAATGTTTGGTATCACCACTGCGGCATGGATTTGTGTAGTGACAATTGATGTATTTCAAGGATTGATCGCAGCTTATCTTGTCAGCATCCATGAGAATTTGTATGCAACGATACTAGTGCTGTTAATCATTCCGCAAATCACCTTGCAAGATATGTATTTCTTGCGCGATCCTGTGAAGAATGATGTTAAGTACCAAGCCAGCGCCCAACCTTTTCTTGTGCTAGGAATGCTAGTAACAGGTTTAGCTCTTGGTCATGCTGGTATTTAAATACTTCTATAGTTGGAAGTTAGGAATTAGGAATTAGGAGTTAATATACTTCTAATTCCTAATTTGTATCAGGACATACTGTGTTAGAAGTGATATTTTTCCTCCTTCGTGGGATTCAACCTTTCTTAATCCCAATATGCTTTATCACTGCTTGGACTGTAACTATTCTCGTTGTCATGAGTCTCTGGACGGCAGCGCGAGATAGCGTAGCTACAGCCAAGCAAATGCATCAAATCCCCTGTACTGGTTGCCAATTTTTTACTGACAATTACCGTCTGAAATGTACTGTACGCCCATCTATTGCCAATACAGAAGAAGCGATCAATTGTCTTGACTATCAACCGAAGACTAATCCTTATCTGTATTAGGGATTGGGGACTGTGTAAAATGAGGGAGACAAGGGTAAAAGGGGAATAACCCATACCCAATGACAAATGACAAATGACAAATGACTATTAACCAATTTCCAGCAATATTTTTAAAACACCGCGATTCTGGGCGTGTTCAAAAGCTGCAAGCCCTTCAATGAGGGGGTAAGTAGCATGAATCAGGGGTTGTACGTCAATTTGTCCTGTGGCTAGTAGCTGGAGGGCTGGAGTAAAGGGGCCACAACGGGAGCCGATGAGGGTGATTTCATCCACTACTAAAGAAGAAACATCTAAGCTGAGATTGCCAGCATAAGTACTTTTAAGAACAAGCGTACCACGAGGACGGAGGGCGCGGCGGGCGATCGCAAATCCTTCTGGGTTGCCAGTACATTCTACGGAAATATCAAAATATCCATCTTTTACAGCGTCAGCTAAACCAGTTTTAATCCCCCGTGCCTCTAAGTTGGCAAGTTTCTCTTGATGTCGCCCCACAGCCAAGAGTTCACAGCCAGTTAAAGCTAGTGTCTGTGCTACCAACTGCCCTAGTTTGCCATCTCCAACCACTAGCACCCTGTCGTTTGGATGCAATGGTACTTGCTGCTGAATTTCCAAAGCTGCTGCTATAGGTTCAGTAAATGTTGCTACTTCTGTTGGCACATTATCAGGTACTAAATGCAGGTTCTCTACCGGCAAACAGAGATATTCACCAAAGGCTCCATTCCGATTGACAATACCTAAAACTGTGCGATTTTCGCAGTGAGTTGGTTGTCCACTGATACAAAATCGACAATGCCCACACACAGCATTTATTTCTCCAACTACACGTTGGTTAACTAAGTGTTCTGGCCCTTTTTCCACCACGCCGACAAATTCATGCCCCAAAATACCAGTGTAAGGATAGTAGCCTCTGAGTAATTCCAAATCAGTGTTACAGATACCCGCACGCAAGACGCGTACCAAAGCTTCTCCCTCTGGCGGTTCAGGAATTGGAATATCTGTACGTAGTTGCAACTGATTATTTTCGAGCCAAATTCCTTTCATTTTTCTTCACACCATTTTCAAAAATCTTTGCGTCAATTTAAAGTTAAAAGGGTGAGTATAAACTGCGTTTGCAAAGTAATTACGAATTACGTCTCTGTACTAGGTATTTCTTTAGTTTTAGTTACATCAATTTTGCTTAACCAAGTAACCAAATCTTCTGAATCAAGTGCGATCTCGCTTCCTAAAGTTTTGATATAAAGAAGTCCATCACTAATAATTAAATCTCGGATTGGGTACCATGAATCCCGCGTCCTGATCAGAAGTTCCAAGGGAATCCCTAGTCTTGAAGTATACTTACGATATTTCCACCAAGCTCGCCATAAAAGTACAGATTTAGTACAGTGCATCTCATAACCTTTGGGAACTTCGCTATATTGATACTGATAGAAACCCCGACTATCTACTTCTCCTTTGAGAAGATAACTATATTCTGCTAATACCTGATTTATCAATTCCCACTGGGATGATTTTGGAGAAATCAAGAATTCAGATAGTGTACTAGATAGTTGGAAGGTGGCAATCACACCTTCACCTTTTGCTGTCAATTGGTTGGTTTTATACACTGTTTGCGCTGTCAAAGCAGGATTTGACAACAAAATTTCTTTTTTCTGGATAGAGTTTTGCACAAACTCTCGAATTAAATCTAGATTAGATAACATAAAATTATTTATACTAAATTAAGCAGTGTGATATAAGCCACAACGGTACTTAAATTAGTAACTACATTGGTTTTGCACTGAAATCAGGATTATTACTAGTTTTATTTATACTCAATTCTCTGTCTGACTAGGGCTTTATTAACTTTGATGTCGGGATGTCGCCGTTCACTACTCTGATTGACAAAATAACTGTTTTAAGTGTGAGAGCAGCTGATTAGATTTTTACGCCATCTAGAAAAGGTTGAAATACCGGAACTAATTCGGGACGACTGACAACCAAAGTGGGAAAAGAGCGATCGCTATAATCTTCTCCGGGTGACAACGGAAACGGTTCTGACTTCAGCGATGCCCAGACTCCACCAGCAGCCTGGACAATTACCCAAGCCCCGGCTAAGTCCCAAACTTTTGGTGTCGCTTCAATCCCACCGAGAGTAGCCCCAGTAGCAACTGTCAAAAAATTATAGCTAGCTACACCCAACATCCGAATTTTGCAGGGAAAGCCGTTTTTGATAGCTGCGGTACTACGAGAACAAAGGTTAAAAAAGTGATTATTGCTGGGACTATCAACACTGGTGTGGATGGGGTGGTGGTTGAGAAATGCTCCTGTTGGTGTTGCTAAACCAGATGAACCCGCCCAAAAACCATGAAAAGCTTGATCCAAGGTTGGTGCGTAAACATACCCAAAAATGGGCGTGCCTCGATACAGTAAACCCAGAGATATTGTCCAGATGGGAATGCCGCGTGTGAAGTTGGTTGTACCATCAAGAGGATCAATTACCCAACACCACTCAGTACCAGGAAATGACTGATCGCTTTCTTCGCTCAAAATGCCGTAACCAGAGAAAGTAGAAGCGATCGCATCCCGAATTTCCTGATCTGCCCACTTATCTGCTTGCGTCACCAAACTTCCATCAGCTTTTTGGGAAGCCTGTACTTTCCCAAAATCTTGCATTAGCTGCTTGCCCACCCTGGTAGTGGTAGTTTGGGCAAAATCTAGAATTGTTGTCCAAAAATCATTCATGGTTATTAGTCATTTGTCATTTGTCATTTGTCATTGGTCATTGGTCATTTGTCCCATGCCCAATGCCCTAACAGTTTAGTCTAAATCGCTTTCTAAAACTGAAGCGATCGCTTGCTTGGTACTTGTTTGAAATTCTGTGATGTTTACCCGATTTAGAAACCAAATCGATAGAACCATTCCTAGTGCTTCTAGGGCAAATACCAGTCCATAAGCTAACTCTAAACTCGGTAACAGCTTGCGTCCAATATCCAAAACTGTACCTCCGATGACTACCGCCACACCTCTAGAGAGGGATTGCGCTAATCCCCATGCCCCAATAAACGTACCTGCGGCTTCGGCTGCGGTGAGATCCAACATCAAGCTAATTGCTGCTGTAGTTAAGAAACCTGCGGCTAAACCGAAAAAGAACAAACCTAGTTTGAGAACTGCTGCATTAGCTGTGAATCCTGAGATACCGAGCAATATTGCACAGAATGCTACCAACATACAGCCTAGCCGGGCAGTTCTGCGCTTACCCAAACGCGGGACAATATAAAAGCCAGTAACGCCGTAGGCAATCAGTAGACCGGTTCCATAAAAAATATTTAATTTGGTACTTTCTGCTAGGGGCATTTTAAAAACTTGACCAGCATAAGGTTCCAAAATCGGGTCTTGCATAAACAAACTGATAGTCATCACCAATAAAAAAGTGAAAAATATACCTGTTTGTGGGCTAGCTGTCAAGATTTTCCAAGCATTGCCTAGAGTAATGCTGTCTTCCCGGTTTACCAGTGTGGAACGGGTTAAGTATTGAGAGTATTTTTTTTCTACGCCGAATGTTGCTGCGATCGCTAAACCAAATACAATTGCTGGGACAATCAAAAACAATCGGTTAATTGCTGGCTGCAAGGTTTCTACAGTTGCTTCTGGCGTTAACTGTTTCAGCAAGCTGGCACTAATAATCGCGCCAACAATAATCCCCACCATTAGCATCGACCAAACCACACCGACTACTTTGGAACGGTTATCTTCTTCAGATATATCCACCAACAAAGCAGCAAAAGCAGTACCGCTAGCACAAATTCCTAGACCGTAGACAGCGAAAATTAAAGCCAAAAGTGCTGTCCAACCGATTGTTTGGGTTGTCCATACCCAAGTACCTGCACTATTTCCAGCCATATTCATCTGCCACATTACTTGTACAGCTAAAAATGCTGCGATCGCAAATATTGCCGCGCCCACCCAAACATAAGCTGTGCGGTGGTATCCCCATAACGGCTTGGCATCGGAAATCTGTCCAAACCAGACACGCGAAGGAGCAACAAATAAAGGCAGTGCTAGAACTATTGAAACCAGCGTCGCCGGAATTGCTATTTCTTGAATCATGACTCTGTTAAGTACCCCCAGAGTCAAAATGGACATCATGCTCAACCCCATCTGAAATAAACCCAGCCGGAACATGGTCAGCAGGTTTACCCTTGGCACAGATAGGGATTTTGTTTTGGTATCAAATACTTCACCGCTTGCCATAGCTACTTTCTCGTATGCTTTATAGAATTTAATCTCTCTCTATTTAAATAAAGATAAACCCTACCCGCTCAAAATCAGCGAACGAAAAATGGAAGTTGCGATGCGATGGCTTCTCTTCGAGACGCTACGCGAACGCCCGCTACAGGCATCGCAGTTATTTGGCAAGCAATTATACACCTCGATTAGCATAAGCTTTAGTCAAGTTAGGATTAATCATTATGGCTTGGTTGTAATGCGCGATGTCACGAAATACTGGACATCATAACCACAATCGCCGTTTATAAGTTTTCTTCGTTGAGTAGAGAAGAAGTTGAAGCTATGTTAGGACTTACTTTGGAACAAACAAGGGTTTATCAGGAAGCGAAAGCTGAGGGTCGAGAAGAACAGAAAGCTGAAATGTTGAAACTTACCGTACCTCTGTTACTACAAACAGGGATGAGTGTGGAGCAGATTGCTCAACACCTCAATGTTGATATAGAAGCTGTCCAGATTGCCGCACAGTAAAACACATAGAATGGACATTTCATGTCTGTTGTCAGATTTTTGCAAAATGACGAGAGCTTGATTAAAATCCTCGATTGCCCTTTTATGGTCCATAGACCAATACGCTTGAGTTAAGCATTTCTTTCTTCTCTTTGCGTCCTTTGCGTCCTTTGCGGTTCGTTAAAAATTGACTTTGGCAAAGAGTTTTAGCCTTAACTAAATTGTATTAGTCTATAGACTTGATTCTGTAGGAGGTAGGAGAGCGATCGCCTCAAAGCAGCAGAATTAAAAAATACTTTGAAAAACCCGAAATTAAGAAACTACCGCACAAAAATTTTTACTTTGATTACCATTAGAACTTACGTAAAACTACACGTTTTAGGGGTAATTCACGAATTGTCCCTATGGATAAAGTATTGAGCCAATACGTTGCATTTCTATTACTCAGGTGTGCCTGTTATTAAAAGTAAATTACAAATTAATTCTCTATTTTCCTTTTAATTCTCTATTTTCCTTCATATTTCAGATTCAGAACTTGAAGTAGATTTTTAAGCTTAAAATTATTCCAACTTAAAGCTACTGAAGTTTCAATAGTTAATTCTCCTTGTTTAAGCTTAGTCATCAAAGCAGAACCATTTTCAAGACTATGGAAAAGGGAATCTAAAAGCTGCAATTGATTTCGAGGAAGAGTATAATAAACCTTATTATTTTCAATTCTAACCTCTTTTGGTAAAGTTCCATTGGGAAATTTACCTCCCAAAAATCTTGTCCAACCTGCAATGAGGTAACAGTAAACTATCGATTCAGCCTCAAACTCAGGGGGGTTCAATAAGCGAAGTTCCCCTTCAATGTAATCTTTGTTAAGAGTTATTTTTTCAGGAGTAAAATGTAGTTTTACTTTAATTTTATTGTACTCTATTGTCGCAATCAGTCCCTCTTCAGAGTGTGGTTCTAAGCTTTTTAATTGTTCAACTCTAGATTCGGCTTGCTGACAGAGAAGTAAAACCATTTTTTTTGTCAAAGTCAACTGTTTAGATTCTGAGCTAAACATTATGTATTCTTCTAGACTTCTTTTTAGAAATTGTCTAGACTCCTCAAACGTTGCTGCAAATTTGTTAAATACATCCATATTTAGTTATTTAGAGAAGATAGAACTATTTATAAGTATTCCCGTAAAATCAGGTTGAATTATCACGATCAGAACAAAAGTCAAAATTTTCTACCATAACTTGACTTTAAATTTTTTCAGTTGTTATGTGGCCACCCACGTTGTCAACCATAAATTGACCTTTTTGGTCAATTATGGTCAAAACCACACAATATTCCACAATGGTCAATATCTTGTACTCTTATTTCTGATAAAAATAATGTAATTCATCAAAAATACCATCAATATCTTCACTTACCTGCGGAATCTAAGATACATGAAAATAATTGAATTCCTAATACCTCACTTACATGCACTTAAATTCCGTAAATCTAACAAGCGTCCTGGCTCCTTCTTATTCAATATTCGTCGTCGTGGGTTCCTAGTTGGGACACTTTCGGCTACTGTTGGCAGTGCGATAGGAATGTTCAACCGATCGCCGCTTACATCTGCTGCACCAACCACCTTTAAATCTAACAAGCCCGCTTCGTTTTCTGGGGAAGTTATTAAGTTAGCCAACGGCATCTCTTTAGAGATGGTAATGCAAAATAATGAATTTCTTGGCTTTGGTCTGATTACTGCTGGAAATGTTCCGTTACGTAATGGACGAAGACCAATGTTTTTAGAAATCCGTAATCCTAGCGGAATTACTTTCTGCAATTACACCATCACAAGCAAGCAGATTACTGACAACTCGGTTTTACTCGAATTCTCCATGCACTACCACGAAGGCGGACTGATGGATTGGATGGTTCATTCTGTTCGGAATCGTTACAACACGGCTGATTGGACTGCCGAACCTAAACCAGCTACTGATACTAAATTGTGGCTTGAAATTCGTCCAGTTATACGTCAGATTGGCAACCTTAAATATATTGGTTTTAGCTACCAGTACCGCTATCAAAGTAAAAGCATTGCCATTTACAAGATTCTTGATCGAGGTACTTGGGAACCAAGCGGACAGGCTGTGGGTAGTGAGTTTTGGCTGCGTAACCCTTTTGTACCGTCTATAACTCCGATTGATTCGATAGAACAATTTTATTCCACTGAATGGTATTTGCCTTCGGCAGCAAATCCGAATGGGTTTCAATTTCTGCCACTACAAACTGCATTGCAAGGTTTTACGTTCACTACTACAAAAGCCGGAACACTGGTAACTTGGGCGACGAAGGTAAGCCATATCCGATCGCTATTTGAAAAACCGCGCGGTGTAGATGAAATCGTTCACTGGCACGAACACTGTAACGATCTGGGCAAAGAATTAGTCACATCACCAGTTGAGGTACTGTGGGCAGCAGGTGACTTGGATCGTGTTGAACGAGCCAATGCTTACGAAGCGGTGCGAGAATTGGTACACCAAACTCTGCATACTGAACTAGGTATGCGTCGTGAGCGGATAACTACTTACGGAGTAATTGAGCAGTGGGATAACGCTGATTTCAAACGTTATACGAAATTTGGATTACCGAAGCTACTGGCCGCAGGGGTGAAAACGGTGTTTCTGGCAAACCATTTCCAGAACAATATGAATACCTTTGGGGTTAGCAACATGGCTTGCACCGTTGACTGGAAAATAGCGGATTCAGTGGGTGAGGATAATGTGCGTGCTTTCTGTAACAGAGCTAAAGCAGATGGTACAAAGGTGGAAATGTGGGGTAATACAGCGCTTTCGACCTTTGGTTTGAAACAATGGGAGCGCAATGGTACATCCAACGGTATCCATTATCTACCAAAAGCCGGGTCGATTATGGAAGTTATAGAGCGATCGCACGATCCGTTTGTCCGTAATCCCTCAAATGCGATCGAAGCTGATCACTACGCGCCAGTTTTTGCTGTGCTTAATATGCGAGATCCAGTAATACGGCAATACTGGCTCCAGCGTTGGCAATATGCTCACGATAAAATCGGTCTAGAAGGCATCTTCCTCGACAGTTCAGCCAACCTTTCCAGCGATAAGTTCCACTTCATTCACTTTCCTGATGCTGGTTTAAAGAATACTGCGATCGGTGCTTTTGGTAACTATCGCCCTGCACAAGAACCGCCATCAGCCATTCTCTCGCAGTACCGCAGCCATTTGGAATTAATGACTCAGATGCAGAAGATGGGATACCGTTACTGTGGTGAAGATATTGGCGTATTTGGCATCCACCGCAGTGGCCCACCCATCGAAACCAGACTCAAAAGTTTGCCGCTTTGGGGAGAGTGTCTTGCCATGTTCGATGTGCCAGCTATACAGAAAGCAGGAGCAGAACCAGACGACATATTCTTCAAAGCTTTAGCTTATCGAATGATGTGGTTCATTTATTGGGATGTTCAGCGCGAAGAACTAAGCTTCAACTACGGTAGTATTCGTGGTGATTACGACCAGCCGAATGAATGGCATCTTTCTCTATTAAAGGTGTTTAAGCAAGTTAATGATTTGATGCTTAACCGCGAAATTCTTTCCGATGAGAAAGGTGTTATGTATCGTGGGAATGATTACCAAGTAATTTGGGCTTTCCAAAACTTTAATTTTAACCTTCCTGGTGATTCATTAGTTGTTGATGTAAACACGGGGAAAAATATAAAAACTCGCGTCTTGGAAACTACTAAATATCATGTTTATAAAGTAATACCAAAACTGATTTAGTGCTTTGATTGCTATGACCTTACTCAACTTAGAACCCCTATAAGAAGTGTAATCAAGATTGAGTAGGAATTAGCTAAAAAATAGCGCTCGTGCCAAAATGTGATACAGTACACCACAAGTAACCGTAAAAATATAAGTAATTATTATGCAAGAGTCAGAACTGGAATACTCAAATTTATCTGACTTATTGTCATCCTACAGGAAAAAAGGAAGGAGTGTCAGTAGATCATTTCTAAATTGGTTTTTAGAAAATATTTTTGGCATGGATGATACATCTGCTGACGATGCAATTTGTGATGGTAGCCAGGACAAAGGTATAGATGCAATATACGTTGATGAATTAAATGAAGAAATTATAGTTTTTCAATCCAAAACTGTTGAAAGTGCAAACAAAACTATTGGTGATACAAATTTAAAAGAATTTGCAGGAACTCTTAACCAGCTTTCAACTATTGAAAACATTGAGCTTATAGAGAAGGGAAATGCTAATGAAATACTAAAAAAGCTCGTAGTAGACCTAAAGTTGAAAAACAAGGTTACAAATGGATTTATCGTAAAAGGTATTTTTATAACTAATGCATCAGCCGATCAAAATGCAGCACAATATTTGGCTTCTAACGAGAGCATTAAGCTTTTTGACAAGAAAAAGATAGTAGAAGTACATATAGATTTTGAGAAACAAGGTGGAGTTAATGATGAATTTGTATTTGACTGTTCTCACGTAACCCCTCTAAACTTTTCTACTCTCGACAACATCGCAGAGGTATGGGTATTTACTGCTTTTGCAAGCGATTTAGTAAAAATGTCTGGAATTGAAGATGCTTCATTATTTCAACAAAATGTACGACTGGCTTTAGGCTCAACAAAAGTTAACAAAGCAATTAAAAAAAGTATCTTAGATCCAAATGAACATGTTAAATTTCAACTTTATCACAATGGAATTACCATAATTTGTGACTCAGCTAAACATGAAAATGAAAAAATTATTATAAATAACTATGTGGTAGTGAATGGTGCTCAGAGTATTACTACTCTCTATAATCAAAGGAAAAATATTACTGAGAATTTAAAAATACTTACTAAGATCATTAAACTTAATACTAGTGATGTAAGTCTTGTAAAAAAATTACGACTAATAGCAATAATCAGAATGCTATCAAGCCTAGAGATTTACAATCAAATCAAACTATACAACAAAGGCTAAAAAAAGAATTTGAAAGCATTGATGGTTATGAATTTGCCGTAAAAAGGGGAGAAATCTTGGATGAAGGTAAGGTAATAAGCAACGAAGATGCTGGAAGAATGCTATTAACATTTGATCTGAATGAACCTTGGAACTCACACCAAAAATCGCAGATTTTTGATGAGTATTATTCAAAAATATTCGGTAGGCCAGCAGTTAATGCCCAAAGAATAATTCTTGTATATGAAATCTTATCTGTTGTTGAAGAACAACTAGATCAAATTGACCATAAACAATATGCTTATTATTCGGCAACAAAGTATTTTCTACTATATGTTATTTCTAAAATTATGCAAAACGATAAAGTTGGTAAAGATGTATATACAAATAAACTTGTGTTAGATTCTAAAGATTTAAATGAATTTAAGAGAATAATAACTGATATCCTGAGAAATAATATTATTGTAGATTTAAATTACTTTTTGAAAGACGAAATAAATTCTAATTTTGATTACAAAAAAGTATCTAAAAACACAACAGAATTGCAAAAATTGTGCGTAGAACTCTTAAAAGATTATGAAAAAGACCTGAAACGGGCAAAAGCAAAAAGTATATCTGAGCAGTGGACAGCCTTTAAAGGTGAGAATAAAGGTAAAATGAGCAAGTGATACCAATTCTCTAAAAGCTGGCCACACATAAACTCTACCAAATATATTGTGTCTTCCAGCAAAGGAATCTCTTGAAGCTACAACCGAGCAAGGAACTTAGGCAAGGTTAGTTCAAATAACTCTTGTGGTAACGTACTTTTAACTTTGATACCACAAGCGTTTCTTAGTTTTGATTTATTAAAATTATCAAAAATGACGGGCTAAATTTTTAATGTCAATGCCTTATTCCCAGTCTTGCCCGTGATGATATATTATAAAAGTCAAAAAGCTTGAACAAAGCTTTATCAGAGCATTTATCAAGAACTATCGCACTCCAGCGACTACAAAGAAAGTACCAGTTAATGAGGACTATTTAATACAAGCCTGATATCAGCAAAAACAGCACTAAAAAATATTTTATAGTAAACCTAATAGTAATATTTACTAAAGTTCTGGTATTGTTCCGTAACTTTATCGGACACAATCAAACCAAATAAAAATATCAATGTGAAAATGTGGTTTTAACTACGCTATTCCATTGAATTAGTAAGATAAACTTGCCGTATGTATGTCATCAAACTACTTAGCTTCATCTAGTAATCAAAAAGGCATAAGCAATGAGTCAAGAACCAGTCAAAGTAATATTATGGGAAGAAAATCAAAAAGATTTTCTCAAAAAGTTCTATGATCTCCAATTTACTCCCAGAGTAGGAGAGGAAGTTTACCTAAAAAAAGAGAAATGGAAAGTAACCAGAGTTGAGCATGATGTAGAAATTAGTGAAATTAATGTCTACATGCAATTAATCAAAAAAGTCAAGCAGGAGAAACCATCTAATTCATAATTACAAGTAAATACACTCAACTATAGCAATCCTATTTGATTTGTGAGAATTGCAGCCCGCAGATCCCCGACTTTTTGAAGAAGTCGGGGATCTTGTTTATGCGCGTTTGATTCAGGTTTTAAATTTTTATGCAAGGCGCGTCTACGACGGGCTACGCCTACCTACAACAAGATTTGCAGCCAAGTGGTGACGATCGCACCCAATCTTGCCTGTAACGATACACTATAAAAGTAAAGAAATGTAAATAAACTAAATTTTGCAACCGTGGAAAACATCACATTGGGGCAAAATGGCCCATTTGTTACACCCTTGTGCATAGGCACTTGGGCTTGGGGTGATAAACTATTTTGGAATTATGGTGATCGCTACGGCCCAGAACAGTTACAAGAAGCCTTTACCGCAGCCCTAGACGCTGGTATTACCTTCTTTGATACTGCCGAAATCTATGGAATGGGAAAGAGCGAGGAATTTTTAGGGCAATTTCTGCAACAGACACAACAACCTGTACAAATCGCCACAAAATTTGGCCCCGTACCGTGGCGATTTACAGCCCAATCTGTCTCGGATGCTTTAACAGCCAGCCTCAAACGGCTACAACTTGAGCGAATTGCACTGTATCAAGTGCATTGGCCTTTTGCTTTCTTTTTAAGCCAAGAAACTTTGATGAATGCCCTAGCCGATGAAGTGAAGCGGGGCAGAATTGCCGCAGTCGGTGTGAGCAATTACTCAGCAGAGCAAATGCGAGACGCGCATCAAATATTGGCGGCGCGGGGAGTGCCTTTGGCTGTGAACCAAGTGCGCTATTCTTTACTTACTCGTCAAGTTGAAAGCAAAGGTGTTATTGCAACTGCCCGTGAGTTGGGTGTGACTATTTTGGCTTATAGTCCTTTAGCACAGGGATTACTTACAGGTAAGTACAGTATTAATAATGCTGAAATCCCCACTGGTGCGAGAAAAATAGACCCGCGATTTAACAAAGAAGGTTTGCAAAAAATTGCCCCAGTCATATCTTTGCTACGCAAGTTTGGAGAAAAATACGATCGCACCCCTGCTCAAGTTGCTCTCAACTGGTTAATTGCTCAGGGGGACGTTATTCCCATTGCTGGGGTAAAGACAGCCGAACAAGTACGGCAGAATGCTGGTGCTTTAGGCTGGAGATTGAGCAACGATGAAATTGGAGAGTTAGAACTAGTTAGTCGTCCTTGGCTGTAGAGACGTTGCAATGCAACGTCTCTACTCAAATACAGGAGGCCAAATTTCTGACACTACTAGCTCCCAACCTGGTAGTAAGTCTGGTAGTGTCAGTTTGTCGTTGTCTTGCAAAACTATTGGTTCTTGATTAAGTCGATAAACTGTAAGCGTCAATTTGTCAGGATCGATCAAAATACCAACCGTACATCCAAGTTGTAGAAATAGCTGAATCTTTTCTACCAGTGGTTTAATCCGGTCTGACTTAGATTTTATCTCTACCATCAAGTCAGGTACAAGTTCCACAAAGTCGCGCTTGCTTGTTTTAAGTCTATCAGCACGCACAAAAGATACATCGGGAGCGCGAAGATTTCGCTTTTCGTTATCAGCTTCTTTCCCGTTTTCACTCTCTAATGTAGGCAAAATGAAACCAGCGCTAGAACCAGTTACCCGTCCTAGCCTCTGTGGGCGTACCCAGTTACCCAGTAATCTAGCTAACTCAGCGCCTATTTCCTCTGACTCATAATCTGATGGGCCCATAACAACTATATTTCCGTCTACCAGCTCCATCTGCCATTCTGGATGCTCTGCTTGTAGTTGCTCTAAGTCTGGGATAGTGAACATAAGACCACGAAGAATGCATCTTTGAATTTATCTTCCTACAAAGAGGTAGAAGAAATTACCTAAAAGCCAAAAAGTCAAGAGCCAAAGCCAAAATCTTGACTCTTAACTCTCAACTCTCCAATTTTATATTTGGATTTTGGATTGAAGAAAAAATCTAAAAATCTAAAATCCAAAATTAATTAACTTCTAACTGTTGACTAAGAAGCTGATTCTCTAGCTGTAGGTGAACCTATCTTTTTACTGGGGGATGCAGAAGACTCATTCCCACTTGTCCGCAGTTTTGGCTTGGGAGAAGAATGTCTTTCTTCACCATTGTTACTATCTGATTTCCATGCAGAACGGGGGCGATCGCTAGAAGATTCACGACGTTTGCCCAATCTTGGTTTGGGAGCAGAGGATTCCTCTTGGGGAATTTCTACATCTGAACTCAACCAAGCGGGACGGGTTTGATCGTAAGCGATTTGCAATGCGGCTGCGGCGATCGCTTGAGCATCATATTCTTCAATTAGTTCGCTAACAATTGGCAAGAATGAAGCTAAACGCTCACCAGTCAAAGCTTCCCGTACCTGTTCTTGCAGTTTCAGGATGTGCCGCGCTTCAATTTGTGCGCGTGTGGGAATGGTCAGCAATTGCCAACTTTGACGGTTATGACGTTCAAATGTTTGCTGTTTGCGCCGCTCAAATGGTTGTACTAAAGAAATTGCTGTTCCTTCTTTACCAGCACGACCAGTACGACCAATACGGTGGACGTAGGTTTCTACGCTATCGGGTAAGTCGAAGTTGATTACGTGGGAGAGTTGATCGACATCTAACCCTCGTGCTGCAATATCAGTTGCTACTACCCAACGGACTTGACGGTTACGGAATCTGACTAATAACCGTTCCCGTGCTTGTTGCGACAAGTCACCGTGATATTCATCTACACTGTGACCAGCGCCTTGTAACTGACTGGTGAGTTCGGCGGCTGTGCGTCTGGTGCGAACAAAGATTAAAGCTGTTTCTGGATCTTCCATTTCCAGAATCGGCTGTAAAGCTTTGGCTTTTGTCCAGTGGCGTGGAATCAAGTAAGCTACTTGATTAATCTTGTTGGGAGCGGCTTTTGGTTGCTCAACAGTAACAGTTGCAGGCGATCGCAAAAACTTGTTTACCAACATCCGAATCGATGGTGGCATTGTTGCCGAGAATAAAGCTGTTTGGCGATCTACGGGCGCTTGTGAGAGGATTTTTATCACATCGTCGATAAAGCCCATGCTCAACATTTCATCGGCTTCATCCAACACAAACCACTTTACTTGATCGAGCTTTAAACAGCCGCGATCGAGTAAATCAATTACTCGTCCTGGAGTGCCCACAACCATGTGAACGCCACGTCTGAGTTGTAGCATTTGGCGGTCAATTGATTGACCACCATAGATTGCTAACACCCGCAATCCTTCATCGCCGATGAATTGGGCGATCGCATCGTGAACCTGCATTGCTAATTCACGAGTTGGTGTTAAAACTATGGCTTGTACGGCTTTTTGATTAATATCTAGCCGCTCTAAAATAGGCAGTGAAAATGCTGCGGTTTTGCCTGTTCCAGTTTGAGATTGACCTACTACATCACGACCACCCAGCAATTGGGGAATTGCTTGGACTTGAATGTTAGTTGGTTCGGTAAAACCAATTTTTTCTAGTTGTGCAACACGTTCTTGGGAAATGCCTAATTCTTGGAATGAAAGAGTCATTAATTCGTCCTAAATTTTATGTAAGGATTCTTGGATTAGCCATTTAGTCATTAGTCATTAGTCATTAGTCATTAGTCATTAGTTATTAGTAAGCCAAGGGCGGTAGCGAAGCCTCAAGTCTTTGAGAGACTATGCCAAAGAGTCCGCGAACTTCAGGTAAACCCTCATGAAAACTGCCATTAATGCAGCGTTGACCTTAAAATAAGGGTAAATCTGTAAGGGTCATTTAACAAAGGACAAAGGACAAAAGACAAAGGACAATTTAGTTATTGACTACTTGACCATAGAGGTCGTATGTATCAGCGTGGTGAATCGCTATTGGCACGATGGTTCCTAACTTTGCCTGGCCTTTGACATACACCAGGCCATCAACCTCTGGGGAAAATCTACCTGAACGACCTATTAATTCACCACTTTCAGGATTTTCTTGCTCAATCAGGACATCGACGATTTTGCCTACTTCCTGTTGATTTTTCTTTTGAGAAATCGGTTGCTGGAGTTCCATCAGTTGGTATCGGCGATCGTCCATCACTTCTTGGGCCAACTGATTTGGTAGCTTGTAAGCTGGGGTTCCTTCCTCAGAGGAAAAGGTAAAGACACCAACATGATCGAATTCATGCCGTTGAACGAACTCTAGTAGATGCTCAAAATGCTCTTGTGTTTCTCCTGGGAAACCAACAATAAATGTTGTCCGCAGTACGGCTGTTGGTAGCGCCGTTTTGATGCGATCTATAATCCCATCATTTACCCGCCCTTGCCAAGGACGGTTCATGGCGCGGAGAATATCTGGATGAGAATGCTGTAAGGGCAAATCCAGATAAGGCAAGACGTTTGGTGTTTCTTGAATCGCCGCGATCACATCTGGGGTCAGTCCCGTGGGATAAGCGTAATGCATTCTGATCCACGGTATATCTACTTTCCCCAAAGCGCGAAGTAATTCGGCTAATTTTGGCTTACCATAAATATCCAAACCGTAATTAGTAGTGATTTGGGAAATTAGAATAATTTCCTTTACCCCTTGACTAACTAACTGCTCGGCTTCGGCGACTATAGATTCAATAGTACGCGATCGCTGGTTCCCTCGAAGATGAGGAATTATACAAAATGCACAACGATAATCACAACCTTCGGCAACCCTGAGGTAAGCTACGCCCTCGGTTGTAGTGCGATAGCGCGGTGTAGTTTCGTCGGCAATATAGGTTGGTTCGATACTAACCTGTTTAACCCGTTCGCCAAGTTCAACACGCTCAATTACATTAACAATTTTGTGATAATCGCCTGTGCCGACAACGGCTACTGCTTCGGGCAACTCCTCCAAAAGTTGTTCTTGAAAGTGTTGCGCCATGCAGCCAGTGATTACGATCTTTTTATTTGCCTCTGCCAGTTCTACCAAAGTTCTGACAGATTCTTGCCGGGCTGCTTCAATAAAACTACAAGTATTAACAATAACGTAATCTGCTAACTCTTCATTTGTATCTACACCGTAGCCTGCTTCTACGAGCATTCCCAACATGTGTTCTGTATCAATTCGATTTTTCTCGCAGCCCAGGTGAGAAATGGCAATTGTTGGCTTGTCACCCATATTTTGAAAATATCTTCATTTTTTTTCTTCTTGTTGTCAAACATTCCGGCGCTAACTTCGCTTTTTTGCTATCAGCATCCTCATGGAAACACTACAGTGGCAAATTCCCACTGTTTTTAACTGTCCGTGGACTCACAACCCTATTAATAAATAAAAATAGAGGTCATGTTATGATATTCCTATCAATCTGTTCCCCAGGGTAAATTGAAGTGTCTTTGGGTACTTTTGACACTTGTAATCTTTTTTAACAATTCGCCTATTGGTATTTTACATTACCACAGCGTGTGCGTTGTTAACCTACCCATCGGGAAGCCGCCCAAAGGGCTTGTTGTGAGAAGTCGCTACCCTCAGGGAAATCGACGAAAGCGACTACGCCTATAAAGCAGTAATACTACCCTGGCGATTGGCAAGTCCTACGACTGTTCGCGGACAAGATGCCTAAACCACGGAAAGCTGCCTTGCGTCTAGTGAGTGGCAAACTCCTCTTGTAGCCAGGTTTTATCTTAACATATCTTATGGGAGGTTTCACGCCAATTTCCATCTGAGGAAGGAGGCAATAAACCGACTATCATAAAACACATTTGACTAGTTAATGAAAAGTCAAGAGTCAAGGGTCATATAATCAATAGTCAAAAAATTCTAGACTCTGGACTCCGCGAGGCGGATTAAAGACGTGGACTTATATCAATTATTTAAAACTCGCTCACCGATTATTGGCGTGGTTCACCTGCTACCACTACCTACCTCACCCCGTTGGGGAGGTAGCCTAAAAGCGGTGATTGACCGAGCTGAACAAGAAGCCGCGGCCCTTGCAAGCGGAGGGGTTGACGGTCTGATTGTGGAGAATTTTTTCGACGCGCCCTTTACCAAAAACCAAGTCGATCCCGTGGTTGTGAGTGCCATGACCATTGTGGTGCAACGGATACAAAACTTGGTGACTTTGCCAATAGGCTTAAATGTTTTGCGAAACGACGGCAAAAGTGCAATGGCGATCGCTAGCTGTGTGCAGGCGCAATTCATCCGCGTCAACGTTCTCACGGGAGTAATGGCAACCGATCAGGGATTAATTGAAGGAGAAGCCCATCACCTACTCCGCTATCGACGGGAGTTAGGCTGCGATGTTAAAATTCTGGCCGATGTTTTGGTGAAGCACGCCCGTCCTTTGAGTTCTCCAAATCTCACAGTCGCCGTGAAAGACACCATTGAAAGGGGTTTAGCAGACGGGGTGATTTTGTCAGGCTGGGCTACTGGTAGTCCACCTAACTTAGAAGATTTGGAACTAGCTTGTGATGCAGCATCTGGCACGCCAGTGTTTATTGGTAGTGGGGCAAATTGGGAAAATATTGATACATTGATGCAGGCAGCAGATGGTGTAATAGTTTCCAGTTCTCTGAAACGTCACGGACGTATTGAGCAACCAATTGACCCAATTCGCGTCAGTCAATTTGTCGAAGCCGCCCGTCGCAGTTGGAACTCCAAAGGTGAAAGCAAATCAGCAGAACAAGTAAAATTACATTCTTAGAAAGTAGGGAGTGGGGAGTAGGGGGAGCAAGCGAACAATTATTTCCCATTCCCCATTCCTCATTCCCCATTCCCCATTCCCCATTCCCCAATATTTATGATTCGCCGTCGTTCTACTCCTTGGATTCATAAATGGTCACGGTCATTGATTGCCGCGATCGCTGGATGTGGTGCCCTGATCACAGGTTATCTCACCATAGAAAAGTTAACAGGAGGAAGTGCAGCTTGTGTGGCAGAGGCTGGCACTAAGGGTTGTAATGATGTGCTTTCCAGTCCTTGGGCAACAATTTTTGGTCAGCCGTTAGCTTTGTTTGGGCTTTTGGCATACATCAGTATGGTGATATTGGCTTTAGCTCCCTTGGTATTCAACTCAGGGGAAAACAATAGCCGCAAACAATTGGAAAATTTGACGTGGTGGTTGCTGCTGGTGGGTGCGATCGCGATGTCTGTCTTTAGCGGCTACTTAATGTATGTGCTGACATCTCAAATCAAAGCTATTTGTCCTTACTGTATCGGTTCAGCTTTGTTTTCTGTGAGTCTTTTAGTACTAACAATTATGGGTCGCACTTGGGAGGATATTGGACAAATCTTCTTTACTGCCCTAATTGTGGGTATGGTAACGCTCATTGGCACTTTAGGCATTTATGCTGGCGTAAATAAATCAGATGTTACATCTGGAACTCCAGGACAACCCGTTAAAATTACCTTTAATTCCAAAGGAGACCCGAACCCAGCCTTTGGTTGGGAAGTTACTACTACTTCTGGCGAGGCAGAAATAGCCTTAGCAAGCCATCTAGCAAAGGTAGGCGCAAAGGAATACAGCGCTTACTGGTGTCCTCACTGCCATGAACAAAAGCAGCTTTTTGGTAAAGAAGCCGAGGAAATAATTAACAAAGATGTTAAGGTAGAGTGCGCTCCCGATGGGCTCAAAGCTCAAACAGAACTGTGTAAAGCCGCAAAAATTGAAGGCTTCCCCACTTGGATCATCAATGGTCAAAGTTATAGCGGAGTCCAAAACTTAAATGAACTAGCAAAAGTTTCTGGTTACACAGGGCCTCGCAACTTTAAATATTTCAAGTAATTGTCTTCAAGAAGGCTAGATCAAGCTAGTAGTTCGCTTTCGTGACTTGGCGGGGTAAAGGGTAAAGGGGAAGGGGGAAAGGTTTCAAATCCCTTACCCCTTACCCCTTCACCTTTCCCCAGCCATCACGCAGCATTTTTGGGTTGCCAGACTACTAGTGGTAACATATCCCATAAGAATGAATAGTGCTGAGTTAAAAGACTGTCACACCACTTGTTTTACTTGAGGTTTACCTACGTGGAGTTCACGTAATTATGGGGTGCTTTTTGTCACTCAAAATAGAATAAACGCCCCACTACCGCTACAGCGCCGAGTATAGTCAACTGGATGAATAGAGCAAAGTCTGTTTCCAGTTGCCTGTTTTGTTTTTGGTAATAGATAATAGGTCTTGTCCAATAGCCAATTACCAGTTTTCCTGTAGCTTTTGTCCAAAAATATTTTAAAGTTTAAGGAAATTAATCAAGTATATTTACTTTAATTTGATGTACACTTTAATTTTTTTACAGCACTTGTGGGCTACTTGGGATGTAATCATGTCAGCACCAAACCTAAAGGTGTGTCTGTTAGAAGTTAAAAGTTACCAGAATTCTAAGTAAAATACTTAATTAATTACAAATGTGCGACTTGAATTGAATAAGCTCTGCCAGACAAGCATTTGGGTGTTAAATTCCCTGAAACTCCCTTTCAACAGATTTATTAATCTGTGCTGATAGCCACAAAACTCCCAGTTGCCGTTTGTCAGAAAATCAGCCTCAATATATGTTATTACATTCACAAATGCCAGAATGTCTTGAAAAAACTTGCTGAGTTGAAAAAACTCTTAGAAACTCTATTTAGCTCCCCCTTAAAATATGTTAGTCCGATAGTTAATAGCTATAGGAAACAGAGAATATTTCTCCCTACTAGGTAATGGGAATGAATCAGCAGCTAGGCAAGCGTTTTGTAAAGTTAATCTTTGGACTAAAACAATCGCTTAGTCGAGGACACAGAGAATTGATTACTGCCGTCAGCGTTGCAGTCTGCGTCGTGCTGTTGCACTCCATTGGATTATTGCAATCTTTGGAGTTTGCAGCTTTGGATCAATTGTTTCGTTTAAGTAAGCCGTGGGAAAAATTTATAAGTATGTAACAAAAAATTAAGCAGAAGAATTGGAGTTAAATCTTATACGCTGTGTACTATATTTTCCCTTCTCTG
>NZ_JACJSH010000056.1:0-47020 GCF_014698055.1 Nostoc sp. FACHB-133 | reverse complement strand
GAGACAATGTTTCGCGGGAGATGCGGTTTGTAAGTGGGTGGTGGTGGCGAGACAAGCGCTAGGGCTGCACTCTCACAGAGTAGCGAGGGATGAGGTAAAGCATCTTTAATTCGGATTCGTTGTGGGCGATAGGTTTCATATAAAGTATCTTTGAGTCCATCATTTGCAGACCACTCGACGACTTCGTATTCCAACACTACTATGTCGTCTGGAAGAGAGGAAACTGTTTCTGGTTGTGCAACTGTAGTACGTTTTGGCAATTGAACAACAATTGCCTTCGCAGCAGCTTTGATTTTTTCTGAGCGTTCCCACGGAGAACGCTCAGGTAATTGCTCAATCAACGCCAGCAGTTCGGGTAAGTCCAAGGTTTCTGAAATACAAGGGATTTCGCTGGAGTCAGCCGGAACTTTGTCGATCACTGTAATCCGAGTGTCGATAGTTGTCCCATGTTTTGAGTAAACCTTGCCGTTAACCCCGACCGACATTAAAACTCGTGCTTCCGAGTGCCACCTAACAAAAGTCTCTCGCCAGCTTGGGTTAGCCGGAGAAAACCAGTTAGCAGTAATTGTTACCAGCCGTCCACCGTCAGCCAGTCTTTGCAATGCCGAGTTGATGTGGCGAGGAGTTGCGTCGGGGTTGCGACTGTTGATTTTGGGAGATGCAGAGAAAGGTGGATTCATCAGCACAACTGAGGGCTGAGTCTTGCCAACCAGATAGTCGTTAATTTGTTCCGCGTTTACTGAGAATAATGGTGTACCAGGGAATAATCGCCGCAGAATCTTCGTTCTATCGGGTGCAAGCTCGTTGAGCATCAGACTTGCACTGTGCAATTTAGCCATTTGTGCCAATAGACCAGTTCCGGCACTTGGCTCCAAAATCAAATCATCAGCCTTTATAAATCCTGCTTTGGCTACTAGATAAGCAAGCGGCAGAGGGGTGGAGAATTGCTGAAGCTGTACTGACTCTTCACTACGCCGTGTTTGGGTTGGGCAGAGGGCTGTTAATTCTTCTAATTGTTGCACAACCACTTGAGGTTGTTGTGATAAAATCCTAATTCCCAGATTACGCAGATATAAGATTTGCGCTACTTCCACTGCTTCGTAAGCGTCTTTCCACTGCCACGCACCGGACGCAGCAGTGCCTAGAAAATAGCGATTCATCTGGGCTTGGATTGTCCTGATGGAGATAGTCCGTTGCTCAATCAGTGATTTGGTGAGTTCTTGAGCAACGTTGAGGATTGATTGCCCATAATCCAGAACTGTTTCTAGGTCAAACAGAGTTCCTTGCGTGGCTATAAGGCTGACCATATCTATTATATGAATACATCACTTTCGCTTTGGCGTAGCCGTTTGACCGAGAAGATTGGAGATTGGAGATTGAATGTTTTTGGTACAAGCCCAGCAGTCAAGTGGGTGGAATAAATCTAAAAGACGCTACGCACAGTCGCTTTCCGCGTCGCTATCGTCAATTCTCTTATCTTCTCGGCAATCTACAATTGTTTGAGCTAAGGACGGGTTAACTATAATTTTTTTGGTACTTTCCAGTTATCTTGCGTTGCTTGGTGGACTGGTGCTTAGTACTAGTTGAGGCGAATTTCTTAGACGTGGAGGATTTTGCTTTAGTCCGCTTGGGTTTGGTCGGTTGTACTTTGGCAGGTGGGAGTAGTCGGAGTCTGGGCAAAGGGATTATAGCTGCTGGCGTGGGAACAGGATGGTCAGGGGATTGTAGTTCTAAAGTCCAAGGGTCGGAAATATTCTCAAATGCGATCGCCCTTGGAGTAGGTTGTGATGCTGTTGCGGAAACTGTGGGCTGTTCAATAACTGGTGGTTGCCATCCGAATGGCGGTAAGGGTACAACCCACAAACTATCCATGAAATCGAAAACGATCAGCGCAACAAAGCTGATAACGACTGCTTGGATCGTCAGCGTGAGAGTAGCTTGGATATCCATGATTAACTCCAAATGTTTGTGATTTTTCAATGTAGTGAGGCGTTGCAGTTGGGTTTGGTCGTTGCAACTCTCACTCTGGCTTTGGCGTAGCCATATTCCCATTCACAAAACGGGTGATTATGTTTACCCAGAGCATTGAAATCTTCTTAGCAAAGGCTAAGATCCAAAAAGTTACTAATTGCAATAAGCAATGGCAAGCAAAGAAATCCAAGTCCGAGAGTACACTGTCAGAGCGCACAAGCGGGAAATTCATACTCGCGTTTTTAACTTCGTATGTAAGCAGTGTGAACAACCCACACAACGAGAAACCTTTGGAGTTAGACCTCTATATTGCGAGAAATGTCGTCCGCCTCAACCTCCCAAGCAATCGAAAGTAGTCCCTATAGGCAAGAGGAAACCCAGAGCGATGAACTACTTGAGTGGCAAAGGTATTGCTGGGTAAATTTATTTACCTAGCGTCTAAGCATAATCTGGACAGCCAAAACTACATAGTTAACTTTTTGGTTAACTCCATTGCTTTTGGATAAAAATTTGTATTTCCCTACCTTGATAAAGGTTGGCTACTTTTTGTAAATCGGCTATAGCCCTTTGTTTGCCACCTAATGTAAAGTGGGTATCTCCCCGATTGTTGTAGACAGCATCATTTGGATTAAGGCTAACTGCTTGTGTGTAATTAATGATCGCGCTTTAGCAGATCAAGGTGATACCTTTAAAACTTCTTGATTACCAATTTGGCGGATATCGACCTGTTTCCCGCTTTATTGTTAGCAACAGAATATCATCGTCGCTGGGAAATCGAAAATACTATTGATAGATTAGAAATCCACCTTTTAAGGCGTAAAACTCATGATTCCAACCAATGTGTTCTTTCAAAGTATAGACAGTTATCAGTACTGAGGTTATAACTCAAGGGAAATGGACTTTCACAGTAGGGAAGCCAAAACTAAACCTCAAAAATTGGCAACCACAATTAAATGAAGCGACTTGTTGACTTCAGCCTACCTCATAACTACTTCATCCAGCAGTTAGCTAAGTATCCCTCTCTTAAGGTAATTACCCCAACTTCACTTGCAGCACGAGCATTAAAAGTACCACACCACAGCTTAGAAACTCTGGCAAGGCCAAGTCTGATAGAAGCAGGTACTCGAGTTGCACCAATACTAATAGCATTACGCTTGTTGCGTACATCAGTAAGTACAGTTATTCAAACATCTGATATTGAAGGAACTACACGCGCTGTGTCCTCTGCTGTCAAAGCTATATTGCGTGCCGGAATTAATCTAAAATCACTGGCTGCTGCTAATAGTAACCGTACTAAACAACTAGCTCTTTTAACTCAAAAATACGTAAGTTTGCTGAGAGAAGAGGGCATGATAGATCCTGCTGAAGTTCTGTGGAAGGCTAGTGATTTTATTACCAAACGTCAACCAGTTTTAATTTATGGCTACTTTCATCCGCGCATTGACCAACTTAACTTTTTAAATGCGATCGCAGATGATGACAGTGTGATGGTATTGCCTTGTCCAGAGTCTAGCAACTTTGTAGATCCTAAAAAAGCTGTGGAATGGTTACAGCAGAAGGGCTGGGAAGTACAAGCTTTGGAAGAAACTACTCTTTCATTAGGTGAGCAATTGCAAAATTGTTTCCTTAATACAACAATAGTTCCTCCTGATGTCAAAGCCTACATTTATCCACACTTGGAATCAGAGGTACGCGGCACGTTAGCCCAGGTAAAAAATCTTCTCAGCCAAGGAACGCCAGCAAATGAAATTGTACTTATAGCTAGAGATGATACACTTTATGGCCCGTCAGTGTTAGATGTAGCATACGAGTACAAATTACCAGTACGCGCTCTTTATGGAGTACCGTTGAACGCCACTAGGCTGGGAGCTTGGGTGCAGTTACTATTGGAAGTTATCCAAGAAAAATTTTCCTTTGAGTTAACTGCCAGATTGCTTAGGCATCCCTTGTGTTCTTTTTTGTCTGCCCAAGTTTGGCAAGAAGCTCGTAAACATCATCCATCTGACCTTTTGGCATGGCAAAGTTTAGGCATTAACCTTTCCCTGCTCGATTGGCAGTACGAAGATACTCGCGCTAATTGGGTAGAACGGATGCAAGATGTATTGAAGAAGTTTAACTTGCGTCAAGGTGCAGGACGTTGGGCTAGGGAGATTGTTGCTTATTATGAATTTCAGGAAGTGCTGGTGGACTTGTCGAAACCAGAAGAGGAAGCGATCACTTTCGGAGAATTTGCTGCGGATGTTATGGGCAGTTTAGCACTGGTGACTGTGCCTGCCCAACCTGGTAGAGGAGGTGTGGAATTACATACACCCTTTTCCTTATTTGGAGCAAAATTTCAGCACGTTTTTGTCTTGGGTGCAGTAGAAGGCATTTTACCAGCGCCAGTACAAGATGACCCAATATTGGATTTTTATGAACGTAAATTACTGCGCCAACAAGGGTTTGAGTTTGAGGATGCGGCACAAGCGGCGCGAAGAGAAGTAATTTCATTCTATGCTTTACTACAAACTCCTACTCAAAGCTTGACTTTTTCTTACCCGCAGATGATTGGTAAAGAAGCCACTTTACCCAGCCCTTACTTGTCCCGATTGAGATTGGAAATTTTGCAACCTCCACCTTTACCTGTTGCCAGCTTAGAAGAGGCACGACAAATTTATCTTCGACGTGAGACTTTACCAGACGATGATGTTTTACCACAGGCAGTTCATGCTTGGAATGTGGAAAAACGAAGAGAAGGAGCAGACCCTTATGATGAGTACGATGGAGTAATTGGTCTGCCATTAGACCCGGATAGACGAGTATTTAGTGCATCTCAACTAACTGCTTTGGGTCAATGTGCCTTTAAATGGTTTGCTAATAAAGTTTTAAAATTGGCAGAGTTGGAAGAAGCTGAAGAAGAATTAAGTGCAGGATTAAGAGGTTCTCTCTATCACCGTAGCTTGGAACTAGCTTTATTAAATACTTCAGATTTAAGCAGAATTACAGAGAATTTACAATCTGCTTTTGTGCAAGCAGAACAAGACTTACAGTTACCTGTCTTGTCAGCCTGGGAAGCTCGAAGAATAGAACATTTAAAAGTTTTAGAGCGTGCCTGTGTACAACCTGATTTTCGTCAATCAGAGGCAGAGTTTTTCCATGTAGAGAAAGAGTTTAGTGGAGAATGGCATGGCTTAAATATTAAAGGTGTAATTGATAGAATAGACCGCACTCCCCAAGGCTTAGTTTTATTAGATTACAAAACTAGTTCTCAAGTGCCAAAGGGTATCAAAGATGAATCTGGTAAAGCCAATGTAGATATTCAACTACCTCTATATATTCATTTCGCTAGTACAAGCTTATTTCCTGGGGAAACAGTACATGAAGCTTATTATTATTCTGTGACTAAGGGCAAAAAGCTTCCTAAGAAACAACCAAGCCAAGAAACACTAGAAGCGATCGCTCAAAAAATCAAAACTTTCTTGCACACAGGATATTACGCAGTTGAACCGGATGTCGATCAAAATGCCTGTCAATATTGTCCTTACGACTTAGTTTGTCGTAAGGGTTCTCGCCAAAGCCGCAAAGGAATTAACCTATGAGTTTGACTGAACAACAACAAAGAGCAGCCTATGCCAATGGTAATGTTGCAGTCATAGCAGGTGCGGGAACTGGTAAAACCTATATGCTTGCGGAACGCTACTTGTATCATCTGCGGGTGCGTGAGTTTTCACCTTTAGAGATTGTTGCCGTTACATATACAGAAAAAGCAGCTGCGGAGTTGCGATCGCGCATTCGTCTTTTGGTCAGCCAGGAATTACCAGAACGTTCTGACTTATTGGCAGAACTTGAGGCGGCTCAAATTAGTACTATCCACGCTTTAGCAATGCGAATCTGTCGGGAACATCCCCAAGCTGCGGATGTGCCACCTGATTTTACAGTTTTAGATAAACTGGAGGGAATTCTTTGGGTTAGCCAGTGGTTAGATGAAGCATTGGATTCTTTACCTGTAGAGCTTTACGAAAAAATTCCTTATTCTTTGATGTCCCAAAGTTTGCAGGCATTGCTGAAAGACCCAATTGCTGCTGAGAAAGCTCTAGTACAGGGTACTGGAAAATGGCAGCAATTGGCACAGGAGTTACAAACAAAAGCTTTGAATGAGTTATTGCAGCATCTTACTTGGCAACAAGTTCGCATGACTCTACAAACTTATGTGGGACAAGCAAGCGATCGCTTGGAAGTAGAAACCCGTCAACCAGCTTTGCAAGCAATGAATGCTGTAGAGTCGGGAGAAAATATTATAGAATCGCTATTGGTGATAGCTGGACTCAAAATTAATTTTGGTAGTAAAAAGAATTGGGCAGAGGGAGCTTTAGAAATTGTTAAGAAAACTATCAATGAACTGCGAGAATTAGTCCAAAAAGCTTTTAAAGATGGTTTAGTAACTCTAGAATTTGGTGTGACTGATGAGCAGTTAAAGACTATGCTACCAGCACTGCAAGAAGCGTTTAGTTTAGTACAAAAACATATTAATCAAGAGAAACACCGTTCTCGTGTTTTGGACTTTGCAGATTTGGAAGTTGGCGCACTGCGAGCTTTACAGGATGAGCAAGTACAGTTTTATTATGCTCAACGGTGGCAAGCTTTCTTAGTCGATGAATTTCAAGATACTAACCCTGTTCAGTCGGAGATATTACAATTACTCACGCAAAATACTTTACTGACTATAGTTGGGGATGCTAAACAATCAATTTATGGGTTTCGCCGTGCTGATGTTGAAGTATTTCAGAGTTGGCGCGATCGCATTACCAGTTGTGGTGGAAATGAAGAGATTTTAACCACTAGCTTTCGCACTCACAAACTACTGGTGGATGATATTAACAATATATTTGCTCCATTGCTAGGTAATATACACCAAAATTTAGATGCTCATCGCGCAGACTGCCCTAATTCTTACCCACCAGTACAAGTTTATACAGTACAAGCCGAGTCAGACATCAATAAACCTCAGCGTTTAAGAGTAGAAGCTTGTCATATAGCGGAACTACTCAAACAAATGCTAGATGATCAAACTCCGGTTTACGATAAAAAAACTCAGATGCTGCGTCCAATGCTGCCTAGAGATATTGCAATATTGTCTCGCACATGGGAACCGTTGGAAGTTTACGGCGAAGCTTTGGAAAGTGTGGGAATTCCTGTCGCTTTGGCTGGCGGTGGTAATTTACTGGCCACAAGAGAAGCTAAAGATGGTTGGGCATTGTTGCGTTTTTTGGCTGATCCCAGTGACGATTTAGCTTTAGTGGCAGTGCTGCGTAGTCCGTTTTTTGCAGTTAGTGATAGAGTTCTGTTTACTTTCATTCAAAGCCAAGAGCAAAATAAGACCACAGAAAAAGACGAAGAATCGAAAACTAACTGGTGGCAAAAACTAAAATTATCTGATATTCCTGAATTGCAGCGACCAATACTTGTATTGGGTCAACTCTTGCGCGATCGCAATTTAGAACCCCCAACTCGCCTTCTGCAACTAGCAAATCATCTAACTGGTTACACTGCTGTTATTACTAACTTACCGGGTGCAGCACGGCGAGAAGCTGACTGGCGAGGTTTTGTAGAATTAGTACAGCAGTTAGAACATGGCAGTAGTGATGTGTTTGCCGCAGTCCGTCGTCTTAAGCGGTTAGCAGCAGCAGAAATAAAAATACCCCGTTTACCTTTATCAGCTAATGATGCAGTGGCTTTAATGAGTATCCATGCTGCTAAAGGCTTGGAGTGGTCAGTAGTAGTTATTCCTGATTTAGCTCGTTCCCAACCTTATTTCAACGAAACAGTTTACTTTGACCCTACATACGGTGTTGCTTTGAAGCTAGAGGACGAGCAAGGTGAAACTCAAAAGCCTGTGCTATACGTTTGTTTGGAGCATTTGCAAAAACAGAGGGAAGAAGCAGAGGCTTTGCGGTTACTGTATGTAGCTTTAACCCGTGCGCGAGATCAACTAATTCTGACTGCAACCCATGAATCTAGAGGTAGTTTAAATAAGCTAGAACTTGGTTTAGCTGCTGCGGGAATTTCTATAAATACTATTCCTTTTGATTTAGAATTAGCACAACCTCCAGTGCCACCAGAACCACCTTTACCACCAGAACCTCATAGTTTACTAATCAATTCTGTCGGAGCAGGTTTATGTGAATTACCTGTCACTGCTTTAAGTGAGTATGCCCTATGTCCTAAACGGTTTGCTTATCGGTTTATACAAGGTCATCCAGGGATTGGCTCAGGTGTTGGAAGGGCAAGGCGAGTCGGAACTTTGGCACACTTGGCTTTGGAACGGGATATCCGCGACTTAGAAACACTAGCAGGATTTGACATTAGTTTGCCAAAAGAATATGTTGATGAGGCTTTGCAGCTAGCACAGCGATTTGATGAGGTGGCAGATTTTGCCTTGTTTCAAAAAGGGCAGTGGGAGTTGCCTGTAAATTTGAATGTTGGACGCTTGACCTTTAACGGTATTGTTGATTTGTTGGGAGAAGACTGGGTTCTAGATTTCAAAACTGACCAAGAAATAGACCCACAACATCACCGCTTTCAGCTTTGGGCTTATGCACAAGCAACAGGAAGCACTAATGCTCACATAGCTTACCTGCGGCATGATTATTTGCATTCATTTAGCATTGAAGAATTGCAAAACACTGGTCAAGAGGCAGAAATTTTAGTTCAACAGATTTTGGATGGAAATTTCCTGGCTAATTCTTCCCACGCTAATTGCGGCTTTTGTGCATATCAGGAAATTTGCGACGAACGTTATCAAGCAACAGATGACGCAGCAGAGTCAACTGCCTTTCAAATGGCAGACACAGAAACTCAGGATCAGGAAGACAGGGAAACAAATGAAAATTCTTCTTCATCCGCAAAGTTATCGTCTGAGGTGAACACCCAGCCTGAACAACCAAATATTGCTGAATATGAATTAATATCCACAAAAATTAGCAGCTATTTTCCCCAAGCCGCAGAACTGTACTATCGGCTGATTATAGTTCCATGTGATGCCTGCGGCAGGCAAAGCGATCGCACTCAAGAAATCAACTTTGAAAAAATTGCCGAATTCGGTAATAATATATACATAAATGTCAACCTAAAATTGAGTCGAAAGTTACTAGAGTTGACACAACGGCAGCGTTCTTTAAAAGCAGAAGAGTTATTAAGAAAAATAATTGGGAATCCTGATAATAGGGTAATTTTTTTAGAACACTTGGAGATTCTGTTTGATACTTCTCTCAACCTTGACCCATTACAGTGTCTCCAGAAATTAGCCCGCAATCGTACTATTGTGGCTAGATGGCACGGTAATATTGAGAACAATAACTTAATTTATGCTGAATTAGGACATCCTGAGTACCGTCGTTATCCTGTAAAGGATTTTTTAATTGTTAACCTGGAACAGATGGAAGCCAGCTAAAGCTAATAACTAGAGTAAAAATGGTGCTATGAAATACGGTGAGTTAATTCAATTTGAGCCTATTGAGACTGTAATTCAATTACAGGATGCTAGTGAATTAGCTGAGGCAAAGCGACTGGTTTCCACTTATGTAATTTCTCAAGAAATGGCAGATCGTTTAGCATCTGTGGTTTTCCCAAATTTGCAATTTGAGCAGCCTGCTGATAATAAAGGTATTCTGGTTGTAGGAAATTACGGTACTGGTAAGTCGCATTTAATGTCAGTGATAAGTGCGATCGCAGAACATCAAGAACTGTCCAACTATCTGCAAAATCCTCAAGTTGCTGAAAGTACGCGTCCCATTGCTGGTAAGTTCAAGGTGATTCGCATAGAACTGGGTTCGACAACAATGGATTTGCGAGAAGTTGTCTGTTCCCAGCTAGAAGAAGCACTCTTAACTTGGGGGATTGGATTTCAGTTTCCCGCAAGGGATACAATCCCTAATCACAAGGGTGTACTTGAAGATATGATGGCACTTTTTCACACACAGTTTCCTGAGCAAGGTTTGCTGTTTGTGGTGGATGAACTGCTGGACTATTTACGCAGTCGCAAAGACCAAGCGTTAATTCTCGACCTCGCTTTTTTGCGAGAATTGGGCGAAGTTTGCAAAGACTTGAGGTTTCGCATTATTGCAGGTTTGCAAGAAACTTTATTTGATAATCCTCGTTTTGCATTTGTAGCTGATGCAATTCGCCGAGTTAAAGACCGTTTTGAGCAAATATTAATTGCTCGTAGAGATATTAAATATGTAGTTTCAGAACGTCTGTTAAAGAAAACCGCAGATCAACTGACAAAAGTTCGAGAACATTTAACTCCCTTCGCTAAGTTTTACGGCAGCATGAACGAGCGAATGGATGAATTTGTTAGTTTTTTTCCTATACATCCAGATTATATTGATACATTTGAGCGGATTACCGTTGCTGAGAGGCGCGAAGTACTCAAAACTTTGTCTCTAGCAATGCGGAAATTGATTAGCCAGAATGTGCCGCAAGATGCACCAGGTTTAATTGCCTATGATACCTACTGGGACACCCTTAAAGAAAACCCTTCCTTCCGCGCAGTTCCAGATATTCGCGCAGTGATTGATTGTTCTCAGATACTAGAAGGACGCATTCAGCAAGCTTTGACTCGTCCTATTTATAAGCCAATGGCATTGCGAATCATCGCAGCGCTATCAGTACATCGTTTGACAGTGGGGGATATTTACTCGCCTTTAGGTGCAACACCGGATGAACTACGAGATAGTTTATGTCTCTATGATCCAGTAATAGCAGAGTTAGGAGGTGAGCCTGCCGATGATTTACTCTCGCAGATTGAAACGGTGCTGCGAGAAATTCATAAAACGGTTAGTGGCCAGTTTATTTCCTCGAACACTGATAACCGTCAATACTATATTGATTTAAAGAAAACAGATGATTACGATGCTTTAATTGATAAGCGAGCAGAGAGCCTGGATAGTTCACAGCTGGATAAATACTACTATGAGGCTCTCAAACAAATAGTGCCAGAACATCCTGAACAAACTTACAAAACAGGTTCTCGTATTTGGGAACACAAACTGGAGTGGCTCAACAAAAAAGTAATGAGGCAAGGCTATTTATTCTTTGGTACACCTAATGAACGCCCTACAACTACTCCACCACGAGATTTTTATCTATATTTTATTCAGCCTGATGAACCGCCAGACTACACAGATAAAAAGCTTCCTGATGAGGTGTTCTTCAAACTTACTAAGCCAGATAACACCTTCCGGCAAAATTTAGAAAAATATGCTGCTGCATTGGAATTAGCTTTGACTTCATCAGGACAGGCAAAGAGAAGTTACGAGAACAAAGCAAGCGATTATCTCCGAAAAGTGGTCAATTGGCTGCAAGAATATATGAAAACAGCCTTTGAAGTTACTCACCAAGGAAAAACTAAACCTTTCTTGGAGTGGATAAAAGGTACTAGGGTAGCGAGTGGTGCGGGTGCCAATGTACGTGATATTCTTAACACAATTAGTTCTGGCTGTTTAGCTAGCCATTTTGCCGACCAAGCACCAGAGTATCCCACTTTTAGTCAGTTGATGACTAAGGAAAACAGACCTTTGGCAGCACAGGAAGCACTGCGTTATTTCAAGGGTACTAGTAAAACAAAGCAAGCGATCGCAGTTCTGGATGCTTTAGAATTACTTGATGGCGATAAACTTGATGTTCATCGCTCTAAATACGCTAACTATATTTTGTCTCTTCTACAGCAAAAGGGTGCTGGCCAAGTTCTCAACCGTGTAGAAATTATTCAGGATGTGTTGGGTGTGGAGTATATGGCTCCTGGTCAATATCGCCTAGAACCTGAGTGGGTAGTGGTTTTGTTGGCGGCATTAGTTTACAACGGGGATATAGTATTAGCAGTTCCAGGTAACAAGTTTGATGCTAATAATTTGGATATTTTGGTAACTACTTCTGTTGAGGAATTAATTGACTTTAAGCACCTTGAACAACCGAAAGATTGGAATTTACCTGCACTGAGAGCATTATTTGAGCTATTAGGATTGACACCAGGAATGGCTCAGTTGATAACTCAGGGTAAAGATGAAGCAGTTCAAGAATTGCAGAAAGCTGTTACTGAAACAGTTAATCAAATTGTATTAGCACGGCAGAAATTACAAACTGGGTTAATTTTCTGGGGACGGAATCTTTTAACTGATGTATTACAGAATGAATATCGCTCTAATTTAGACCGAACTAAAACTTTTCTGGAGTCACAGCAATCTTTTACTACTCCAGGTAAGCTGAAAAACTTCCGCTATCAAGAGCAAGAAATCACTACACACCGTAGTGGTTTGCAAACCCTGGCAGAAATTACCGCACTGCAAGATTTACTCACTAATCTGGGAGCAATTGCATCTTACCTGACAATAGCCGAGGCAGTGTTACCGAGTGAACATCCTTGGTTAGCTAAAATGCGACAGATGCAGGGAGAAATTCTGACAGATATCTTAAATCCCCAGAAGCGTTCTGCGGTTAGTTTTCGCCAGCAAACCTTACAAAAACTCACAGAACTGAAGCAGAATTACATCCAAAATTACATGGCATTGCATACCAGTGCGCGATTGGGTGTAAATGAAGACAGGCTCAAAGTACAATTGCTTCAAGATGTGCGATCGCACAGTTTACAGAAATTGACGACAATAGATTTAATGCCGGCTAGTCAGTTCCGAGATTGGCAAAATAATCTGGCAAGTTTGAAAACTTGTGCAGTATTGACTGAACAGGAATTGCAAGCCACAGCGATTTGTCCCCACTGTCAGTTTAAACCAGCAACTGAGGCAATAGACATACTTGCTAGCAGTGAGTTAGGGGATATTGAAACAGAGCTAGACCAAATTTTGGCTAACTGGACGCAGACGCTACTGGCAAATTTAGAAGACCCGACAACGCAAGAAAATTTGAATTTACTCAAAACTGAGCAAAGACAGTTAGTAGATGGGTTTTTGGCATCACGGATTCTACCTAATCCATTGACAAACGAGTTTATTCATGCAGTTAAGGAAGTCCTTTCCGGTTTGGCGAAAGTGGTAGTGAAGACGCAAGACTTACAAAAAGTTTTACTTGCAGGTGGTTCACCTTGTACTGTACAAGAAATGAAGAAGCGTTTTGATGATTATCTTGGCGACCTTGCAAGAGGTAAGGATTTAAGTAAGGTCAGGATTGTTGTTGAATAAAATAACCCCAGGCTTAACTCCCTTCTAGCTTCCTGGTAGGGGGAGTTTATTCTGAGAGAATTTTCTCTAGGAATTGGGAGTGCTTGAGAGAAGACAATATAAACCAAAGCAGAGTCATCAAATGGAAGGACAGCAATTACCACTAGATATTCAACTTAATACAAATTCTGAAGAAAAAGGTGCAGTTGAGTGCCTTGGTATGACTTTTGAAAGTGATGAGGCACGCCGAGCTTATTTTATAGAAAAGTTGCGTGAGAAATTACAAGATCCAGAATTTCGCCAGATAGAGGGATTTCCTATTGGTGAAGATGAAGATATTTTAGCGCTTTCTGATCCACCTTACTATACTGCCTGTCCTAATCCTTTTATTGAAGATTTTATTAATTATTGGAATCTAGAAAAAGATAATAACTCTTCTTCTGACACTGATGAATATCATCGGGAACCTTTCGCCGCAGATGTAAGTGAAGGGAAAAACGACCCGATTTATAATGCTCATTCCTATCATACGAAAGTGCCGCATAAGGCGATTATGCGTTATATTCTGCACTACACAGAACCGGGTAATATTATTTTTGATGGGTTTTGTGGGACTGGAATGACGGGTGTTGCAGCACAGTTGTGTGGTGATAAAGCAACAGTGGAATCTTTGGGTTATAAGGTGCAGACTGATGGCACTATTTTAGATGAAGAAGGTAAAACTTTTTCTAAATTAGGTGCTAGACGGGCAATTTTAAATGACCTTTCGCCAGCAGCTACATTTATTGCTTACAACTATAATACGCCTGTTGATGTAGTAGAGTTTGAAAAAGAAGCAAAGCTGATATTAGCTGAAGTGGAAAAAGAATGCGGCTGGATGTATTTAACGCTGCACAATCCCAACCCAGAACAGATTGGAAGAGGAGTTTCACTACTTAAAGAATCTAATAATCTACAAGTTGATATTCAAAATAGCAGATTATCTTTTGGAAAAATTAATTACACCGTTTGGTCTGATGTTTTTACCTGCCCTGAATGTGCTGATGAGGTAGTATTTTGGGAAGTAGCTATAGATAAAGCGGCTGGTAAGGTGCTTGATGATTTTCCATGTCCTCAGTGCAATGCTCAATTAAAAAAACGTAACATGGAGCGAACTTGGATTACTCGGTTTGATTCGGTTATTAATCAAAATGTTAAACAGGCAAAGCAAGTACCTGTTTTGATTATTTATAACTTAGGGAATAAACGTTTTGAAAAGATTCCTGATAAATTTGATTTAGCATTAATTCAAAAACATGAAAATACTGACATTCCTTACTGGGTTCCAACTGATATTCTTCCAAAAGGATACAATACAGAACAGCCCAGAAATTCTCATGGTGTTACTCATGCCCATCACTTTTACACTACAAGAAACTTGCATATTTTAACGTTATTTATAGAAAAATTACATAGAGCTAAACTAAACCAACGCAAGTTATTTATCTTAACAGGAGCTATTCCTGACTTGATAAAGTGTGCCAGATTAAGAATTGGTGCTTATTTTCATGGAGGTAGAGGTGTAGTATCGGCTGGAGTATCAGGCACTTTATATATACCAAGCTTATCTATTGAAAAAAGCGTTTTGTTTGGAATTAATAATCGCTTTAAAACTTTTCAATCTATTTTTAATAAAAAAAATATTGAGAGATTGCAGATAATAGGAACTGAATCTACTAGTAATTTTAATGCTCCAGATAATACAGTAGATTATATTTTTACAGATCCACCCTTTGGTGGTAACTTAATGTATTCTGAACTTAATTTTATATGGGAAGTATGGCTAAAAGTCCTGACTAATAATAAACCAGAAGCAATAGAAAATAAAACTCAAGGCAAAGGTATTGCAGAATATCAAGATTTAATGGGTAGGTGCTTTCATGAATATTATAGAGTTCTTAAGCCTGGTCGTTGGATGACAGTAGAATTTCACAACTCTCATAACAGTATATGGAATGCAATTCAAGAAGCAATGCAATATGCAGGTTTTGTCATTGCAGATGTACGAACTTTGGATAAAAAACAAAGTTCTTTTAAACAAGTTACTAGCAGTAATGCTACAAAACAAGACCTGATTCTTTCTGCTTATAAACCCATAACCACCTTTGAAGAAAAGTTTAAGCTAGAAGCAGGAACCGAAGAAGCTTGTTGGGAATTTATTCGCAACCATTTACAAAAACTTCCCAGATTCGTTCCTAAAGATGGAAAAGCAGAAACAATCGCAGAACGCCAAAATTATTTATTATTTGACCGCATGGTAGCATTCCATATCCAACGTGGTGCTACAGTTCCCCTATCTGCTTCTGAATTCTACGCCGGACTCGCACAACGTTTTACTAACCGGGACGAAATGTATTTTCTCCCTGAACAAGTAGCAGAATACGATAAAAAACGCTTGACGGTAAAAGAAATTCTCCAGTTAGAATTGGTCATCGTCAATGAAGAAACTGCTATCCAGTGGTTAAGGCAAGAACTTACTAAAAAACCGCAATCTCGTCAAGATATTTTCAATCCATTTATGCGGTCAAAAGTTGCATGGCCAAAATTAGAAAATTCTTTAGAACTGGATGAAATTTTAGATCAAAACTTCTTGTGTTATGAAGGTAAAGGTCCGATTCCTAAACAAATAGTTTCTTGGCTAAAACAGTCTTCAATTCACCGGGATAAAATTTATAAAATTGAAGGAAATTTACCACCTGATGCTATTGGGCTGGAAACAGATGATCCTACTATTATCAGAGATGCTAAAGATAAATGGTATGTACCCGATCCATACCAAGCGATAGATTTAGAAAAATTACGAGAAAAATCTTTACTGAGAGAGTTTGAAGAATATCGCCAAAGTAAGCAGAAAAAACTCACAAAATTTCGTCTTGAAGCTGTCCTGGCTGGATTTGCGAAAGCATGGAAAGATAAACATCCTCAAATAATTGTTGATGTTGCGAATAAAATACCTGAGAATATGCTGCAAGAAGACCAAAAATTACTTAGGTTTTATGATAACGCTCTTAACAGATTAGAGGAATAAGATAATTTTGGATTCTGCGTTGTAAGTTATTGCAGAGAAGTTATATCTCTTATTCGGTGGGTATTACCTGCCCTTTCATAGATAGATGCAAATAAATAGTAAAAAATACTACATTATTTGTGTCTAACCCACCCTAATTACGAGGTATATACGTATAATATGTAGCAGTATTTTCCGGGTAAAACCTTATTATCTATGCTCACCCAAGTACTGCAAACTTACCCCCAGCCTATCGCTTACGCTTATGCCAATATTTATCGTACCCTTTCTCCAGCAGGAAAATTAGACCAAATTCTGCGTTGTGCAGAAGTTACCACCCGTTATCTTTGTGCGTTAGCCATAGCATCCTTCGCTGCACGAGAAGATAAAGCAGTCTTACCACCTCAAGCTTTAGCAGAATTTCGTGGAAATTTAGCTTTTGGTCACTTTCTCAGTGTTCTCCAAGCTGTTCCTAGTCTGAAAACTCCCCATCCACTACAAGGTTTATTTTCTCAATGCCTCCAAAGCAAAAGAAGTCTAGCCAAAGGCAAATTAGAAATCTTGCTGGAACAGAGAAATAAAATAGGTCACGACTTAAGAGGCTTAAATGAAACCAGTGCCAACACAACTTTAAATACAGAAAACCCATTAGCAACTCTGGAAGAGGTATTACAAGGAATTCTCCCTCTCTGTGAGTTGCCTTTATTTTTAGTTGATGCTCATAAGCGCAAGCAAAAAACTACCCATATCATTCGCTTGTTGTTGATGGGAGAACAAGGCGAACCTATGCCAGAGGAGGTTGCAGTTTCAGACTTGTTTTCAGACGAAAAAAGGTTGTATATCGGCACAGCAGAAGGCGCACTTTTACTTTACCCGATGTTGGTGTGGGGTTTAGAACGCGATCGCGCAGCCCAAGGTATATACCTTATAGATAAAATCGCTACAGAAAAACTTAACTATAAATCCTTAGTAGCCTTCAGTCAACCCACAGAACCACCAATGCCAGATGATTTGCTGCGAGTACTAGAAGGTGAATCTGTGCCAATTGAGACTATTATGCTGCATGACGGCAGGAGTTTTTTAGAGGCTTGGAAAGAACGGCGAGAACTTATTATCACTGGTAAAGCAAATATTTCTCTAAACGTAGAATGGACTGACTTAGACAAGCAAACTTTGCAATGGTACAGCAGTATTTTAAAGACAAAGGTTGATTTAGATAGCTTAAATGCTCAAGGAATAAATATTAACTGGAACAACTCAATAGAGGTGATTCGCCAAATACTGCTTGATGGACGGGGAGAATTAACACCCGATGATTTGCACCAATTAACCCTGCTATTTGGCAATAGTAAAGAAATTCACCGCAAAATCGGACGAGAAATTCTCGACTTACGCGCAAGATTAATAACTGAAGGACGTTGGGATCAACGGGAGGAATTAACAGACAACGTACTCCAAGGACTACGGAAAGCAATTGATTTTATTACTCAACACAACCCGATTGAAGGGTTATCTACAGAAAATCTCCAACAATCAACAGGTTCTGCTGATTATATCGCTGTCCGCGAAGCTTTAATTAACTTAATTATTCACCAGGATTATACAGACCAACGCACTGTGGCACAAATCGAACTTGAACCACACCGTACAATTATGGTCAATGCAGGTGCATCACTAGTATCACAGGAAGACCTGATGAATGGTGGAACCAGCACCGCCCGTAACCCACTAATTGCTCGTGCTTTGAAATTAATAGGTTTTGCCGAACTTGGTGGTTCTGGTTTGCGGGAAGTCTCCCGTGTTTGGCGCAATGCTAAACGCCGTCCTCCAATTGTGCTAACAGATGAACAACACAACCGCTTCCGTATCGAACTTGATTCTCGTCCGTTAAAAATTATCGCCGATACTTTTTGGAAACAGCGTTTGGGAGCTACTGTTACCCCCGAAGCTGCAAAAATTCTGGGACTTTTGGGTAATGCTCCTGCGGGAATGACTCTTGCCGCTATTTGTTCAGGGACAGGTACTAACAGCGAAGATGTAATAGTAATGTGTCAATCTCTCCAAAAAGATATGCTGATTGACTTTGAAGCTGAGGTGTACCATCTCAAACCTCATTTACAAGATTTAGCGAGAGAGGCACCATGATGGATGGTGCTTGGTTGTGGAGTGAAGAACATCGCCAATTATGCAAAATTATTGAAACCCAAACCCTTTGGGGTAATACCTTCCATCGCATCTGGCTACCCAACCAAGAAACAGTAGTTCGCGTTCGCGCAGATACACTAAAACCCCTATCCGTTGCAGGAATCACCACTCCAGCAGGCATTGCCTACATTGCCACATCTGCCCGCATTGCAGATGCGCTAACTCAAGATGTACTCCTAGCACCAATTGAATCTGCTGTTATTCCCTTACCGCATCAAATCAAAGCATTATCAAAAGCAGTTTCCACTAATAGCGTTCGCTACCTTCTAGCTGATGAAGTTGGACTGGGTAAAACCATAGAAGCTGGGCTAATTATGCGGGAACTGAAACTGCGGGGAATGGTGCGACGTATCTTGATAGTTGCCCCCAAAGGTTTAGTCAGCCAGTGGGTAAGCGAAATGCGGCTGCATTTTAATGAAGAATTTCAGCTAATCCTTCCCGAAGACATCAAAACTTTGCAGCGTCTGTATAGCAACCCAGAAAACCAAAATCCGTGGAATCTTTTTAACCAAGTAGTTTGTCCAATGGACTCAGTAAAACCAATGGATAAACGCCGGGGCTGGACAAAAGAACAACTAGCAGAATATAACCGCGATCGCTTTGAAGATTTAATCGCCGCAGCTTGGGATTTAGTCATAGTAGACGAAGCCCATCGTTTAGGCGGTAGTAGCGACCAAGTTGCCCGTTATAAACTCGGTCAAGGACTATCAGAAGCTGCACCTTACTTTCTAATGCTTTCTGCCACACCGCATCAAGGCAAAACCGATGCTTTTTATCGTCTCATTTCTCTGTTAGATCCTGTTGCCTTCCCCGATATTTCCAGCGTCACGCGAGAACGGGTACAACCTTACGTTATTCGTACCGAAAAACGCCGTGCCATAAACGCCCAAGGAGAACCTTTATTTAAACCAAGACAAACTCAGCTTATACCAGTTTCGTGGTCAGTAAAACATCGCCAGCACCGCCAACTTTACGAAGCAGTTACCGACTACGTGCGTGAAGGTTACAACCAAGCACTAAAACAGAAAAAAAGTTATGTTGGCTTTTTAATGATTTTAATGCAACGGTTAGTAACATCTTCCACCCATGCCATTCGCACCACTTTAGAAAGGCGGTTAGAAGTCCTGCGCGAACCAGAAGAACAGTTAACCCTCTTCCCTATGTTTGCGGCGGAGGAATGGTCAGAAATGGACGGACAGGAACAGGTTGATTCACTCCTGACAACCCGACTCAAAGCATTTAAAAACGAAAAAGCCGAGGTGGAATTATTACTAGAAGCTGCCAAACTGACAGAAGCCGCAGGTGCAGACCCCAAGGCGGAAGAGTTACTAGACTGGATTTATCGCTTGCAACAGGAAGAAAGCGACCCTGACATCAAAGTTCTGATTTTTACTGAATTTGTTCCCACCCAAAAAATGCTGCGGGAATTTTTAACTCAGCGCGGTATTTCTGTAGTTTGTCTCAACGGTTCAATGGGGATGGAGGAACGCAAACAAGTTCAAGAAGCCTTTGCCAAAGATGTTCGCATTTTAATTTCCACTGATGCTGGTGGAGAAGGATTAAACTTACAGTTCTGCCACGTAGTCGTTAATTACGATATTCCCTGGAACCCTATGCGATTGGAACAGCGCATTGGTAGGGTAGACCGAATTGGACAAACTTTTTCCGTCCGCGCTTTGAACTTCGTGTTTGAAGATACCGTAGAATATCGCGTCCGTGAGGTACTGGAAGAAAAGCTGGCAGTTATTCTTAGCGAATTTGGTGTAGACAAAACTGGCGATGTCCTGGATTCAACACAAGCCGGACTGATATTTGACGACTTGTATATCGAAACCCTGATCAACCCAGAAAGCTTAGATACCAAAGTTCAAGAAGTTGTTAGTCGAGTACAACAACAGCTTGTAGTAGCCAAAGAAAGTACAGCAATTTACCAAACAAACGAGGAACTAGATCCTACCGCCGCACAACAACTGATAGATCATCCCATTCCCCACTGGGTTGAACGGATGACCATCAATTATTTGCGATCGCATGGTGGCATAGCTGAAAAACAAGGTGACACTTGGAATTTAACTTTACCTACAGGTGAACAGTTAAAAAACACTGTGTTTAATGCAACACAAGCAACAGTCACACCCAATGCCCAACACTTAACCTTAGAAGATTCTCAAATTCGAGGCATGGTTATGGCGAAACAAGTTTTCGCCGAAGGGCAACCCATCCCTTGTATTTCCATCCCAGGCTTACCAGAAGATGTCCAAGGATTTTGGTCACTGTGGCGAATAGCCATTTATACCGAAGATTGGAATCAGCAAAGGATGATGCCCTTATTTCTTAATGATGATGGGCGAGTTTTCTTACCTACAGCCCGTTATATTTGGGAACAATTATTAACAGAGGAAGTGGAGATTCAAAAACACCTCTGTGGAGAAGAAGCAACAAAAGCATTTGGCATAGTTTGGGAAACAGCATTAGTTCAAGGTAAGGGCATTTATGAGGAACTGCTACGGAAACATCACCAACAGCTTGAGAAAGAACGTGAAAAAAATATGTACGCTTTTGCAGCAAGACGACGTGCGATAGAACGTATTGGACTACCTCAAGTGAGAGATTACAGATTGACGCAGCTGGCCCAAGAGGAACAAACTTGGCGTAAAGCGATGCAGCAAAAATCTGAAATCACACCGGAATTAATACCCTTGTTGCTAATGCGCGTGGAGAATTATTCGTGAATTGGCGTAATCAAATTTTAAAAGAATTTACACCACAGGTAGCAAATCTGACGTTAGTTGCAGATCCAGACGGCTTGCTAACGGAAGCAGAGATGCTGCAAACAATACAAGCACGAGGTTTTGAAATAGTCCCTTTTGAGGATGCGATCGCCTTCCGCTACATCTACGAATCCCAATATCGTCCCCAGCAAGAACAAGGTGCAGCGTTAGATTTAGTAGTTGTTGTCAACAAGGATACACAAGAGTTACGCTTGCTGCCCTATGACTTAGTAGAAGCAGGACGGCAGCTTGCTTTCAGTATAGGCAGTTTATTTCCCCATCTTAGCTACAGCGTAGTTAATTCCCTAGACCGCAGCAATTTTGATGCCCTATATCAAGCACAGACACAACATAAGCCAGAACAATTAGGTGAAAATGCTACTAAGGATTTTATTCTACGCTATGTTTACAACATTGATCCCGACTTAATCCAGCAAACATCTGATTTACTGCTAATTCTTTTGCGTTGGCACTATCGGGGACAAAGATTACCAAAGATTTTATGCGATCGCTTCATTCAAACTCTACGCGATCGCCAATTATTTTCCACCTTACCCCTAGAAACGATCATTTGCGATCGCCAAGCTTTCTTTGCCTTTTTGCAGCAAGCTTGGCCAGAATTTGTTCGTCAGCACCTAGTAAAGTCAAGCCAAGTTTCTGAAGCAACTAGTACTTACGCCACTGTAACTAAATTGCCTTTCGACAATCAAGATATTCGCATTTACATCAACCATCTTTTCTTAGAAGGTTATCTCCAGCCTATAGACGCTGACAAACTAAAAATAACAACCACAAGCTTGGAGTCAAATTCTTGGATAAAAGTGGGTTTAAGTTTTGACCCAAACGTTGACCAACGCAGACGCTTACAAGGTTTATTAGAATCTCTAGACTCATCCATTCCTTCCAGTGATGCCAAGCACCCAGATTGGCTGAAATTTAGTGAAGCGTGGGCAAAATTGATAGTTTTGTGGCATCAAGACAAAATATCAGATTTTTATGCACACTTTCTTACCCTGCAAGAAAAGGTAGACAATTCCTTTTTTAGCTGGATAAATTCGCGCTATGGCACACTTTACAGTCAGCCACCAAGTTCGCCTGTGATGTTACACCAAATTCCGCGTTTTTTAAGACGAAATTTGGAAGCATCGAAAACCAATAAAGTAGCACTAATAGTATTAGATGGTCTAGCTTTAGACCAGTGGTTAGTGCTGAAAAACGTGCTGCTTGCACAACGTCCTCAGTTAAAGTTTAAGGACGAAACAGTATTTGCATGGCTACCAACCATCACTTCCATCTCTAGGCAAGCAATATTTGCAGGGAAACCTCCGATTCTTTTTCCCAATAGCCTTGAAACAACAGCTAAAGAAGAACAACTCTGGAAGCAATTCTGGACTGATCAAGGCTTCAATCCCACTGAAGTTGCCTATGCTAAGGGGCTGGGCGAAACAGATAGTCTTTCACTGGTAGAAGAAAAACTATCCTCTAAATTACGGATAATAGGTTTGGTGGTCGATAAAGTCGATAAAATCATGCACGGGATGCAACTTGGTACTGCGGGGATGCACAACCAAGTACGCCAATGGGCAGAACTGGCATGGATGGCGAATTTGATAGACTTGTTGCTGGCACAAAAATTTCAAATTTTTCTGACATCTGACCACGGTAACATTGAGGCAACTGGTATTGGACAGCCCAGAGAAGGTGCGATCGCTGATTTACGTGGAGAAAGAGTAAGAATATACTCAGATTCTATTTTGAGGGCAAAAGTTAAAAGTGAATTCCCCAATGTAATTGAGTGGCAACCTTTGGGATTACCAGAAAAATATTTACCGCTTCTAGCACCGGGTCGGCAAGCTTTTATTCAAGAAGGGAAACAAATTGTTGCTCATGGTGGTATTTCTGTTGAAGAGTTAGTAGTACCATTTATTAGCGTTTCAGTTTGATCCAAATGAGCAGGCGGGTAGAAGTTGGTTTTAGTCAGCGTATTCAATTAAATTGGTTGGAACTTACAGCCAACCTTCTTTTAGCTGGTTCTACACGCTCAGAAATTCAAACAGCACTTAATGAATTTTTACAAGATAAGGTTTCAGTTGGCAGTCAAAGTAAATCTAGTGGCCGCAGAAAAACCATTTCGATACTGCTGAAAATCTGGGTTGGAGTGCCAACAAACCTAGAGCCTCTGCGAAATGAAGCTTTGGAACTTTTAAGGATCAGCCCATCTAATCAACACATAGTTATCCATTGGGGTATGGCTATGGCTGTTTACCCATTTTTCGGGACTGTTGCAGAAAATGTTGGGCGATTAATAAGATTACAGGGTTTATTTGCAGCAGCTTCTGTGCAAAGACGCATAAAAGAACAATTAGGCGAACGAGAAACAGTATCACGCGCAACTCAACGTCTAATGCGCTGTTTTGTGGATTGGGGAGTCCTGCAAGATACTAATGAAAAAGGTATATATCAGCCAGCATCAGTGCAATTAGTCGATAACAGGAGACTGGTAGCATGGCTAATAGAAGCAGTTTTAATAGCAAGTAATTCTAATTCCCAAGCTTTAGGTGTAATTAGCCAAACACCTGCATTATTTCCATTTGTAGTCAGTCCCATCAACCTTAGAGATGTAGAGAAAAATCAAAGACTAGAATTTTTCTGTCAAGGTCTTGATGAAAATATGGTGATGTTACGGAATTAGTTAAGTATCAATCTCTTGCCACCTGAACCTTTACGTTTTTTGTAGCATCTAAGTTTGAAGAGAATTATACCGCCAAAGTATCAACCTCAACATACAGTTAGAGATGTGATCGCGGACTTGTTGCCAGCCCCCTACTCCCCAAGCAAAACACTCAAGAATCGCATCCAGATTGGATGAAGGGAGAATATGCTAAGTACTTTGAAAAAATATTCCCAAATCTTGGTATAGTAATACTGTCTTTAAGCGGGTTAAGCAAAATCAGCAAAGAGCGATCGCCTCGTTTCAGTAAGAGGTAGACGAGCGATTGGGGAAATTCGTCGCCTGAAAGCAGAGGGCGAATCTTTTAGGCTTGTTAATTTTTTAAGGCGATATCTTAAATTGCTTCCTTGGCTGGGAGAATTACGCTGATTGCTTGAATAGTTGGCACTTTGAAAGGAAGATTTAAGCTATTCAAATTATTTTCTAAAAACTGTTCTGCATTGGCTAGCAATCGACTAATTTCATTCGCGTTTAGTTGACAAGCATTAGAAGATTCAGATATTTTCTTTAATTCTGGTAAGTATTGATTTAGTGTGGCTATTAGTTCCCAATCTTTCACAATAGTTGCTTGCTTGGATAAATCTATGCTTATTCCTACAACAGCTTGCCGTACATTAGACTGAATACCAGTCACGCGGTCAATAATCAAAAAGATAAATAAAGGTTGTTTCACACAAGGTAAGACAGTTACACAAGCAGTAAAACTCGTAGCTTCTGACAAAGCTGCATTAAACAGTTTGTGACCAACGCCAAGCAAATGATGTGCAGGATTTTTATCACCTCGGTAACGATTAAAGTGTACCTCTTCGTACTCTCTTTGAATTGCTGATTCAGTACGCCAAGTATCAGGTGTTATAAATGAAAAGCCTTTATCTGTAAATTTTATTCGTCGCTTATTCAGTTGCAACATTGTCAAAAAAAATGATTGTAAATCGGGTAAATCAAGTTGTGGTAGTAAAGGAGAAACTTGTTGAAAGTCAAATTTATCACAGCTCCCAACAATTTCCTGTACAGTAGCGATCGCATCCTTTCCACCAAACTTAGCAGTTTTGCTATCGAACCATTGATTCAAATCTTCATGATGTCTGTCAGCATCGCTAAAAATTTCTCGGAATAACTTTGGTGATGTCATCCCCAGAACAAGTTGTAGCAAATCTTCTGGTTCATCCATTACTTGCTGTAGAGATTGCATAATGTTATCAATCTTGCGATTGAGTTTGTCCCAAATTAGGGTTTCTACAGTCTGGGGGTTACGTAGTGTAATTACTTCTACTGCTCGTTTTTGCCCGTAACGATTCAAGCGCCCAACTCGTTGATGCAGACGCATGGGGTTCCAAGGCAAGTCTACATGAATCAGAGAATAACAATTTTCTTGCAAGTCGATACCTTCACCACCAGCCTCAGTGGAAATAAGAAATCTGACCTCTCCCTTGTTAAATTTTTCGGCAGCATTTTCGCGTTTCTCTCGCAGGCTTATAAATTGATTAGATGCGCTAATAACTCCCTCTGCAAGTTCGTCACCATTAATAAAAGTAACGCACTGATCGCCATATCGAGCAATCAACGCAGACATTAGTAATGATTGCGTTGCTTTATACTCTGTGAAAAAAAGCACTTGGCGGTCAGTAAACTGATTGGCAACCACATCCAGAATTTTCTGAATTTTTGTTTCTTCCCTGATGGCACTGGCAGCTTGTACAAGTTCTCTCAGACGAGGTTCCTCATCTTCCATGAGTCGGATCATTTCTGTTAATTCCAGAATCCGTTCTTCCAAACGATTAATTTCGTCACTATTGAGTTTTTCCTCGTCCTCAAGGTCATTGAATTCTTGCTCTACCTCCCGTTTTCGTTGTTTCACCTTATCGAGTTGCTTCCGATTGTTATCAATTCGTCTTAAGCGACCTTCTAATGCTCTGCGAATTGCTGCTACTGAGCTAGAAGCAAGCTTTTGCATACAAATCAGAATCAACATGACTGCGCGTTGGTTAAAATCATCAAGTCCAGAAGCATAAGCTTTTCCTGTCAGGATAAACTCAGTTAGCTGTTCGTAGAACAGTGACTCTTCAGGCGAATAATCGTAAATTTCCGATCGCACCTGTAGAGGTAGAAATAATTTATTCCCCTTCATATCTGTAACAGACTGCTTGTTGTTGCGAATCATTACACTTCGCAGCGACTGCAATTGCTCCTTCAAAAGTTTTTTGGGATGGAACAGGTCTTCTCGTAAAAGCTTAAGTAGAGAGAAAAACTCATAGTTTTTGCCGCGATGCGGTGTTCCCGAAAAAAACACAACTGAACGGACTTTTTTATACCTGTTAACTAACTTATCTATAAAACTATATCCAAGGGTCGGCCCACTTTGTTCATCAGCATTAAGATGGTGTGCCTCATCAACAATTAGTAAGTCCCAAGGTTCTGCATCAAATAGACGTTTATGGCGATCGCCGCTATTCTTGCGGAGTGTAGGCAATGAAGCAATTACCTGATGATGCGTGTTCCAGAAATCGCTTTTCGATGTATCTGCTTCAGTTAGGTATCGTGTACAGCGAATATCAAACATCACCCGCAGTCGGTTTTGCCACTGCTCAACAAGAGAAGCAGGGCAAACAATTAAGATACGCTTCACTGCTCCCTTACTCAAAAGTGTCCAAAGAATAAGACCTGCCTCAATAGTTTTCCCCAGGCCAACATCATCAGCAACTAAGCAACGGACTGGTAGTTCCTGAACAACCCGACGACAGACCCATAGTTGATGGGGTAGTAGAGCAATTCGTGCTAGAGAAAATATACCCCAAACATCATTAACCGAGCGTATTGCCAATGCTTGCACACGAGCAATCACCTCAAGCGAATTATGCGACTTTAAGGAATTGATAGCTTCTTGCAGTGAAGATAGACGAGCGAGTTCTTCTCTAGGACATTCTTCCAAACCATGCTCAAAACGGACAATAACCGTAGTTCCTTCATCAGTTCTTACCTGACCATTGCCGTGTTTGGGATGAGATACATTATTGCCTTGCTTGAATTCGATATCCATATTTAAAATCCTCATTCTCTCAGCCCATATATGATCTAGGAATTACTTGATCATTTGATAGTGTTACATAATCACTATCTTCACTAGAATATTCGTACTGTGAATGTTCTTCATCGGAAATACTTTCATACCAGCTGACATCATCTCGAACCTGTATTTTCGCAAGATTCAAGCGATTAGCTCGTGAAGGTTCTTCAGGATAGAGTTCAAAGGGAATATCAAAGCAGTGGTGAAAATTAGGTTCAACTTGTAAACCTAATCTCTCAAATCCCCCCTTTAAAAATTTATATATTATTGTGGATGTTTTATAATCTGGTTTACTTACATCTTGACAACCAAGACGTATTAACAATCGTCTTACATTTGCTCTAGGCACAAAACAGTGTTGATGAACAGATGGTTCGGTAATTGGATTAATAACCTCTAGACGTACCAGTTCTCTCAATACAAAGTTTGCGCCAATACCCAGTGGTAAGGGTGGCGCATCGGCTCCACCTCCTTGGAATGCCGGATTAGTTCTTGGAGCAATAATATGATGTAAATTAAAATTGGTCTGTATGTTTTCAATACTAAGGAAAGAATCAATATAAGCATCTAAGTAGCTAGCGATTCTATAAATGCTTGGGAACTTTTCCATCCAGTAATACCAAGTCGTATCTTCAACTTGCTTATCCATATACTCATCCAATACTTCCATCCATTTTTTAGAAAGCTCATGGGGATTACGTTCTGTAAATATTTCCCACCAAGATCGTTCTAAACAAAAACGAATAAACTCTCGATGCTGTTCATGCTTTGTACGACCCATTGTATGAGTAATGCCAATGAAGAAAAGCATTATCCATGCACTGCGATCGCGTTTCTGTAATTTCTGTTTAAGTTTATCAATGGTTATAGGATAAAGACGCTCATTATATTTCTTAATTTCAGTAATGTGATTTACTTGCCACCAAGTATAAATTTCTCTTAGTGTTTCATCTATATTAAACGTTGGAATTTCTGGGATAATTTCCTGAACAATTTCGTTGCGATTTTCTTCTAGTGATGAGTTACTGACCTCAGACCAAGTAATTTCTCCTCTAATAGCTCGTTGAACTTGTCTGCATTGCTCTTCTTGCTGAGAATTTACTCGCAATATTTCTTCTATCCCTTCATAATTTTCCATCCAAGTTCCAGTAATACGATACTGTAACGCATTTGTAAATGCTTGTTTTCTCTCATCTGATACTAAGTAATTACGAACAGCTTGTTTTTTATCATTTGTGTCAGCAGCAATAGCCCAATCTACCATTTCCTTGGGATCTATAATTTCTCTTTGTTCACGACAAGTCAGAAAAAACTCAAGGCTCTTTCCAGTGTAGCTGTGATGTAGCAAGCGATTATTAGGAGCAAATGCAGCCAGTAAACTTTCTTCATCCTTGGTTGTTCCTCTCAGCAAAAGTTTTGATGCTGAGACATATTTAGCATTATCTTCACTTTGAAAGTAAACATTTTTTAATTCTGCAACAATCTTATCGTACTCCTCACGAGCAGATTGTGTTGATTGTAAGCCCTTTAAAAAATCCCTGGTAATAATTTCGCCTAATGCATTTGCTGTGTTATGTGAAACTTGTTTATTTCCTAATTCCCATACTAAAACATCAGCAAATTGCAATTTACTCACATTACCTGGAACATTATTATCAAGTAGATTTTTGACATCTTGCCAAACTTTATTAGCAATGACATTGCTAGGATGGCACTTTTGCTGAAATACTTGCCAATTTGAAACTTTCTCAAAGTATTCTCGTTGATACAAAATACCATCAACACGATAAATTATGTTTTCTAAAAGAACTAATTGACGATATTTTGTACCGTATAACCCATTTGGTAATGCTGCTTTACTCGCAATCAAGTATCCCATAGAACAATATTCACCACCAAAAGCAGTTCTAATAATTTTGTTTGTACGTTCGCTATTACTTTCTAACCAATCAACTGCTAAAACTTCCCAAAGAAATTCCCAAAAAGTATATTCGTCCACTTCTCCAATCTGAAGATTTTCGCGCAGTGCTTGCCAATTAGAACGAGACAAATTAAATAGTTGGTCAAGTTTTTCACCTAATCCTTCACCTATTTTTTTGGCAATTTCAACATTGTGGTCAGAATTAGGGTCTAAGGTCGTGCGTCCTGTTGTCACATCAAACATTGCATTGACAACAAACCTTAGATGGAATTTTTCTTTTGTCGGGGCTGTTACCCAAAATGTAGGTAAGTTTGATAATGGTGAAGGTTTATCTGCAAAGTTTTTTGGAAGCGCAATTGCAATTGTTGCATCTTCTATCCGAAAGCATAGTAAATTACAAGTAATCCATTCTCGTGCTTTTTGTTTTATTGACTGAACTTTAATTTGTCCAAACTCAATACCTGCAATTCTTAAAACTGTTTTCGGTTTCCATGTAAAAGTTGGTTTTAAACACGAGTTTTCTACATCTACAAGTTTGCAGCTTTTTATGTATTTGGAAAAAACCAGTAATAAACTAACTTTATCTTCAAAATCATTAATAACTTCGTTGAAATTACTAATTGCATCTGGGTCAATTTTCAAACTAATAAGTGTACCATCTTTAATATTGGCTGAGGGTTGCTCACTTTGTAATTGCTTACGTAGCTTTTTTTGTAATTCACAATCAGCTAATTCACTGTGGCGACGGGGTAGAGCAAATGGGAGTAATCCTGCACAAACAGAAAAACATAAGTCATCACTCATTACAATTGGTTCTTGACTAATTAAGTGAACAGTTTTGAAACCTAATCCAAATTTACCAGTCCTACCTTCTGATTTGTTAGAAATATTAAAATTTAGCATTTTAAATAAGTCTCGATGAAAACCTTGCTCTCTAAAATCTTTATCGGGAGCATCAGGATGAACAAAACGATTAATTGGTCTACCCCAATACATTACAGTAAAGTACTGACTATCCCAGGAAATAACATAATGTAATCTGTCAGGGGAAATAGTTCCGGTCATTTCCTGAAGTTCAGCCAGAGAATCATCTGCATTCTGGAACAATTCAAAGGGTATGTTACTTGAATTATAACCATAATGCCCTTGCCCTATTTTTTTGCGAACGGCATTTAAGATGCCATCAGCAATTTCGTGATTTTCTTGAATTAAATTTTCAAGATATTTTTTAGCCTCATCACGCTTTTCCTCTACTTTTTTATTTTTAGAACTTACTTTTGTATCTAAACTATTACGCCGACGAAGCTCTTCAATTCTTAATTCTGCTTCCCAGTATTGATTTAAGTAACTATCAACATCAGGATGACGAACTCCTAACATACTTAAAATAGTATGTAAATTATTAAGAATTAAATTTCTAACCAGTTGTACATCTAATTGTTTAGAACTTGCTAAGTCTTCCCAAATTTCTTTAAAAGATTCTATAAGTTCTGTTCTATAGACTTTTTCAATTAATAGTTTTGCCGATTCAGCAAGTATAAGATGCAATTTATCAGCCAAAGACTCCTGGATATTAAAATCTAAAAGAGTTAATTCTTCTGTATTTTTATCTAGTGTACCAACAAATAAACTATCAACGATTCTATTGCGTGAGATTTGTGCTTTAAAAGCATTACCTAGCAAATTGTTTATATACTGAAAATTTGCGCTTTGAGATTTTATTTGGATTGCAAAATTCCTATTTCTTAGTTCTTCTGACCATAAAAACCTTTCTTTCAAATCTTCAAAATCACGTTGTTGTAAATAAAATTTACTCAGTTCTTTTATCTCTGTATTACTTCCCGAAATTAAGCATAGAAATCCACCTATCGCTTCTGAAGAGATATAACTAAGCCAAGGACGAAAATAATCTTCAAGAAGTTGAGCATCTGTTTTTTGAGAGTTATCTGTTAATGCTAATGCACTTTTGAGGATTTTTTTGCCTTGGACACTTGATGGATTAACATTATCTAAATATGTACTGAGAATTTCTCTTTGTTGGGTATTAAGAACATATTCTTTATCAATTCCTGTATTTACGCTTCCATCACAAAGTTTATCTGATGATTTCCATTGACAATTTTGATTCAGTAAGTCAATTTTAGACAATATTGATTGCTGAAAGTTTTGTCCAGACTGATAAGATATCTTTAAATACTCATTATAAATTAAAATCTCATTATCAGAAGGATTTGTATAAGTTTCGGAAAGCCACTTAAGTATTTTAACTATTTTTTCACAGCTATATAACGGCTTTAAAACTTTTGGTAAAATAAATTCCTTGACATTCTGGCTGGAAATTTTTTCTATTATTTTTAAAACAGGTAATTCTGTAAAATTATCAGATTTTAAAACTTGTATAAATTCCTGCAAGGGAAAATTATTTATATTAAAATTGCCAATATAATAATTTGATAACTGGCTTAATGAATTACCAATGGCGTTGAGAGCATCTTTATCTGTAGTAAATAAAGTTTGTAGTTGACTATGGTCAAGACAGAAATTAATATCAATACCATCATTTAACATAGCTGGAGTAACATAATCCCAAGGTTCTAGCTGTGTAAGTATCACAGTCGATTCATTTTTGAGAGCAGGGAAGTTAATAATTTTAATGGGATTAATTGGTCTACTTTTAGAGTCAAGTAGCCAAGTTTTCTTTTTCAATGATTCAAGATTTTCGTTGCTTATAGTTTGTTTTCTATCTTGTAATATCTTTAAAATTTTAATAATAAGTTTACACCAGACATGAGGTTGCTTAGTTTCATTTAGCAAAAAGTTGAGAATATTATTTTCATACCAATATGAATCAGAAAAAACTGGATTTAACTCATTTAAATGATGCTTTTCAAGATCCAACCTAGATAAAGTAACATAACTACTATTTTCTGCACGGAAAACTTTTTCTAATTCATCTTCTATATTAAATAGTTGTTTAATACCTTTGATATGTAGATTAACTAAATTTTCCGGAGAAATGATACCTCCTAACTTTAAAGGCAACCATTTAGTTTGTTTTAAGTTTGATATTAATTTTTCATTTACATGAGGTAATAGATTAAGGATTGTTAAATAAAATTTGACTGGATGCTCCTGATTCAAAATTATATTGATGGCTGTTTTTGGTGTCCACTTAGGAATCCAGTCTTGTCGTAATGTGTTGTCAATTTTAATGAGAGTAACAATATCTTTAAATTGGGAATTAAGAGGAAATTCATTGTTTTCTAAATAAGTATTAGTAGTAATGGAAACCAGCTTTCCATCTACTGTTTCATGGAATGGTAATTTATTCCACAACAATTCATGGCTGGAATCATTTGTAGATGATATTTGTCTCAAAACTTGTTGCCGTTCTTCTTGAGTAAAATCGTTTCCTGTAATAGATATTAAATTGGTTAATAAATCATTAATAATAGTTTCAGGTTCAATATATTGAATAGATAAGCTATTATAAATTTCTGACTTAATCTTACCTGCCAGAAGGTTTGGAATTATCCGCCACGATTCTAGAATTTTATGAGCAACCTTTTCCCATACAGGCTTTCCGCGTGAAACGTACAAAGTATCGTCATTTTCATATTTGTCTCTATTACCATGTAGTAAAAAGCGTAGTTCGTAAAAATTGCTGTGTTTATGTAAATTCATGAGATTATTTTCTCCAATAATTTCGTATAAGCTTTTACATGAGAAAATCGAGTAATTTTACACGATTTTCTACATTAGATAGTTCTGGTTTTTTACTAATCAACCTTAAACAACTAGAACAATCAAAGGGCTGTATATTTTTCTCTAATAACTTGTTGACAATTGTATTATTAGACAGAAAAATTGTCTCGTCTTTTAAGGCAGTTTGTAGGGCTATAGCAAAATTTCTACTATAATTTTCAGCCGTTGAATCATTTGAAAATAATAATTCTTTTTGTTGTAAATCTATAAGTTTTGTGGGAGTAAAAACCTCACAAGTTTCACTGCGGCAATTAAATATATAAATGAATTTTAAATCTTTAGTATATCCTCGAAAAATAAAGGTTTCTTCTTGAGTTAAAGCATCAAGTATTTGTATAATAAATGACTCATTCTGGCGAACATCAAGTTTTGAATGTTTGACTAAGCAAGAAACTATTACTCCTGCATCACGTCCTGAAATCTCAGGTTTTCTATTCCGTTGTGGAGCAAAATCCACTGGCAGAATTAAGATATTAACCTGACTTTGTATACTCTGCACTATTTGTATGTCATTATACGGGAATTTAAACCAACTTGATTCATGCAAAAGTTTAATCACTTTTTTAATAGATTCTTGTATGAAGATAAGATTTTGTGGTTTTAATTTAGTAAATACCTGTTTAAGAATGTCCTTTAAGCAGTTTTGTACTTTTTTAGTTAGTGAAACTGAAGTTAGTGATTTTAAAAATAATTCCAGTAGGTTAACTAAAAATTCTATACATTTAACTTGCTCAAATACTTTTTCTGGATTTAGAGATTTTAGTATTGCTTCAATTTCTGATTCTTCCCAGCTATCCTGCTTAGAAGAGATAAACAGATTAGGGCTTTCTAACAATACCAAGCAATATTCTTTAGCATATCTGTATAGTTCTGGAAACGCTAACCATATTTCCTCTGATATGTTTGGTAATGGCAAAAACTTTTGTGCTTTTTCAACTAGCTGCCAATCAGATTGTTTTGGCTGAAGTCGGTAAACCCAAAAATAATCAGTATAAATATATTCTTGACAAACCTGTGATTGAAATATTTTGGTTTTTCCCAATGCAGTACAAAGATTTGTAATGTCCTCTTGAGGAAGTTGATTTAGTCTACAAAATTCATTTAAAGCAGGTAAGATATTATACAAAGTACCAGCAGTAGCAAGAGTAGCATTCCATTGTCTAACCATCTCGTTCTCATTTTCAGGAAGTTTACAAGAGATTTTATCCTCACAAATATCCTTTAATACCTCAACATAACGCCGTCCAGAGTCAGGAAAGAAATAACCATGCAGTAGAAGGGTGTAATTCCAATTACCATCACATTGGCAATTTTGAAATTCAGTAACATCTGACTTCTCGTCTACCAGTGGTAAAAAAACTGCCCATTGAATGTTTAAGCTTCCTTCGCCTGGTATTGGAGTGCGAGAGAAGACAACTGCACAATGAGGAACTGCTTTATCAGGTTCGTTCTCTATGTTTCCTTCTTGATTTTTTGTATATGGCTTTGGCCAGTGTGTAGATTTTTTGATGTCATTTAGTGTTGTGGGGGGAGAAGGTAACAATTGATGAAATTGATTGGCTGCTAAAATAGCCTCCCTACCTGCATAATTAGTAATAATGGTTTGGGCATTTCGATTTCTTAGAGAAATACAGCCAAATAGCGATCGCTCCATTTTCGGAATATCTTTATGATTTGGTGCCTCTGATTTTGGATAAGAACAGGATTTTGCTTCTGCATCTAAGGAAACATGAAATTCTTCTTCTAATTCTCCTACATCATTAGGTAGCCAATAGTGAACTTCTCGAAGCGATCGCAACATAGGTAATAATGTAGTAATTTTCTCACCCATATTCTTAGGAAAGTCTTTTTCGATCAGACGCTCATCATAATAATTATCTACAATGCAGCGATTGTTATCAGCTTCTTTTCGTCGTAATGGTATCCAAAGAATGAAATATTGTTTACCTAGTAAAGCTTGATTACTCAAATAATTTTCTACAATTTCTTTATCTTTTACTGTTAGTTGTTTCCAGGTAGGTTGTTTTGGATCGGTAGGATTTGCCCAAGGATTAATAAATTGGAATCGGTAAGGATCACCTCTAAGCAATTCTGAACAAGCAATATAAAAAAAAGCTTCACAAAGGTGAAATATGCTTTTTTGTCCAAGTCCAAATTTTCCAATTTTAGCGGAGTCTTTAGCATTAAAATCTATTCCAAAGTAGCGAATCGCTTGAGCATCTTCATCACGAAAACTACCATCATTAATAAAAAATAAGGCAGGACATTGCAGCAGAGAATGACTTGCAGTGTCAAAACCACTAGATACTCCAATATCTAGCCTTTTAGCACCACCATCATTCGCATTTTGAATAATTTCTTTGATGATGGGAAAACCTTGTTTGTAACGTTCTTTAAGTAAGGTTTTAATTTGTATAGCTGCTGGGGGATACAAAAAACCTGTGCTGTCTTCACCTAGCTCTCTCATCTATCGCACCTTGTACTTGATAAACTACTTAAAATTTCTGTTTAAACAATACATCTTGCCGCACAAGATTTTTTGAGCAGCTTTAGTAGCTATCATAACTGCATAATTTAAAACTTACATAGAATAATGAATGGCATCTTTAGGCTGAATTAGAATAAATAACTACTCATAAGCAGGTATCAAGGCAAGCACCAATGAAAGAGTTATAATCGTGAAAAAGTAATAGTTAGTTTTAAGTATATACACTGAGAAATTAACTATCATATTAGGAATAAGGTTTTTGATATTTTGCCACCTAAGACTAACTGCTAAGGGCTTGAGGCTGCTGATGGGGAGGTGTTTTGATTATTGTCTTGCATAGGTTATTCAACAAATTTTAATTTTGATTACTATCGCATCTGTCGAATTTGTACTTAAGATGTGAATTCTGAAGCAATCTTTCGATTCCTTTTCGGATCAGCTCTGGTGGAACTCCGTCTAATTTCAACTCGCTTTGAATAAACTCATCAATTGAACTGGCTTTCGTCTTTTCTAAAAGCGCCAACATCTGTTGAGCTTGGGTTGTTGGTGTGGTTGACTCCTTAGTTTCAGCTTGAGAGGTTTGCTTATTACTTGGTGCAGAGTCAATAAAGTTTTTGGTATCCCGGTCATAACCAGAGAAATTCTTTAACAGAGGCATTGGTATCCATTCATTGATGCCGCCGTAATAAACTGCTCGACCAACTGGTGATTGTGCGGCAATCTCCATGACTTGGGTTGAAGTAATCTTGCGATCGCTGGGGATGAGTTGAGTGGCAATCATGGCGTTGTAAGCTGGGACGTTATCAGGATGAACCAACGCCACAGACGTTAACTGCGATCGCAGTCCGCCAGAAATGCCCAAGTCATCAGTGTGAGGGTTCTGCACGACAAGCCAGAAATGCCAACCGGAACTATCACCGCAAGAACAGTAAGAGATGATTTTGTCTTTGAGCCAGCCGATTTCACCCTTGGTATTTTTAAATTTAGAACAGACAGCCGTACCTTCATCCAAAATAATCAACTTGGAGCCAGAGATATTTTGAAATTCGGTAAAGCATTCTTTGACCCATTTGACAGCTTCGACCGGGGACATTTCTAGGATTTTAGCCCGTTTAAAAGTATCAACACGACCTTTGAAATAACCGGTTTCTTTCTCGTCACCTTTGGGGTCAATATAAAAGATGTGTATGCCAGGATGCAGTCGCTTGATAGCGTCGATTGCATTGCTAATGGTGATACCCTTGCCAGAACCAGGGACACCAACCCAAAGCATATTGGTAACTTTTTTAGCAATGTGGGCGATTAGGTCATACTGCACTTGGGGTTTAGTGGTGTAGGTAGAGATTTCGGTATTGACTGAAGGGGAAGAAGCAGGAGGCATGGGAGCAGGGGGCATGGAAGAAATTTCCCCGAAGCTCCCAGCTTCTTGCCCCGTTTCCTCTTCAAATCTTGCTCCCACACCAGGAATCGGTAATTGAGCAAATCGAGCTTGTGGGATACCAAGATTTTGCGGTTGTATCGCCTCTTGAATAACTGTTACTTGTTGGTAGTTAACTCGTGGGTCAATTGTCACTTGCGCTAAATGCCCAGACAATTGCTCACGGGTGGGAAACTGCCCACGTAGCTGAATAAACCAATCAAGTAACCAACGGTAAGCGTAAAATCTTTTTCCTGGCTCAACGGCGCTCAAGTATTCACACACCACATGAGATGATTGCTTGAGCATGGCAAACTCATACTTAGACATTGGCTCCAGATGCAGCATCAAGTCAGCCAGTTCATTTTTGCAGGCAAAGTATTCGTCCCTGGCAACACTATCTCCCATTGCCGAGAGGAATTCAAAAAAGCCACCACGTATAAAGGGAATCGGTGCAAATTGATGGGTATCGTTTAAGTCCTGAACAATTGACCATAGATAACCAACACCAGCTACGACTGCACCGATAGGAGCAAGAGGAGAGGTAGCATAACAAACTGCGCCAGTCGCCGCCGTCGCCAAAGTAATGAACTTAGCAAGATTCATGCCATTACGCTCATCTTTGGCGCGGACTAATAACTGATCTTGACGTTCCTGCAACCAAGAGGCGGTATTCCCAGCTTCCAAATACTCAATGCTGGGGTAATCGTCACGTAAAAGTGCCGTTTCTTTGGTTCCTAGCATTGGTATCAGTTGCTCCATCTTCTTCCCTCTTACTTAGTTAATTTCCAAATGTTGTAACCAATCTCGCCTGCCATCATTGAGGCTACGTTGTAAGCAAAACAAGCCAGGATTAAACCTGGGTTAGTGTAACGGAAAGGATTACGACCAACGAATGTGGTGGTGATGTCTAGTACCCAGAAAAATAGTGCGATCGCTCCACCTGTATGACGTTCTTTCATGCCAGCAGCTTTATAATCACCCCATAAAGCCACTGTCAGGTCGATATTCCCATTTGGTTTACTGCCGAGTGTGTATTGTTTTGATTCCTCAAACTCGTTCTTGGCCTGTTGTGGATCTTTACCACGCAATGTCCGAGCTTCCATCACTTGAACAAGTGCAGAGATACCGAAGCTAATCCAAAACAAGGGATTCAATAGGAGTTGTAACCAACCAATCCAACCAATCCATTCAGTTTCAAACCAGGGAAAAATCGGTTTTCCCTGAAATAAAACCTGCCAAATGCTATCAGTAGAAAGCAGTGTACCAATCCAGAAACCAATTGCACCAACGAGTTTGTATCCGGGTGTGCCTGGGGTAACGAATTGGGCAATAATATGTGAGATAAAGATGACTGGCAGTGAGATTAATGCCACAATCCACCGAGCTAATAACTCTAGGTAGTCACTCCCTCCTTTTTTCGACTCTCTTTGTGGTGATGATTCTGGTTTTGGTTGTGAATTAGATTTGTTTGGAGTGAGATATTTCATAGGTCGAACAATTGTAGATTGCCGATTGTAGATTGCCGATAGCGTAGCGTTAGCGACGTAGGAGCGTCTTGTAGACAAGAGAATTGACTGTACTTACAAGAGATGCAGCTTCTCTGATTTGAGATTTATTCCGCCCACTTTCCTGCTGGGCTTGTACCAAAAACATTCAATCTCCAATCTGCGATCTTCAATCTCCAATCTTCTTGGTCAATCATGAGAATCTTGGTACAGTGGCGAATTCTTACAAGCATTTTTGAACCGATATTTCCATTTCCATTGCCTTTGTTCAATTCGCCCAATACATAAACCAGTTGAGTCATACACAAAAACTGTCTCATCTTCTAAATAACCTGTAGTGTCAGGTCGAGGGTTACGTTTTTTTGAGTCTAGATAGTTCCTGATTCGTAATTTACTGAATGAGGGCGTAACTCCGAGAGAATTAATCTTGTCGGCGGTCGCTGCCCTTTGCTCGGCTTTAATGCGTTCTAGTTCTTCAGACTCACGAATAGTAATGCCGTGAGAGTAAGTTTTGAATTGGGCTGGCAGTTGTGATAACCAAGGACTTGCGATTAACCCCATGCCCAATAATCCCAACATCGCTTGCTTCTGGTATTTCATTGTTGAAGCCCATAGATACTTTGTGTTGTCTGGGGTGGCGGTGCATTAATAACGCGAACGTAAACAGACAGCCCAATGCAAACTAGAAAAAAAATGACTGAGAATCCGAAAAGATTCTCCTTGAAGAACTTGCGCCATTTTAAGTTGGAGACTGGAGTTGTTTGCTCAACAAAGAGCGTGTCAAATTTTTCAGATCCTGAATCGTCGCAGGTTGTGTAGACTTTTTTTCTGGTGTTGGGACTCCTAATTCGTCTAAAAATGCTTTCGGGTCAAAACCAGGGGTAGCAGTATTAGTGAGTTTTTGAACCTCTTGTTTTGCCTCATCCCCAGCCTTTAACCCGTACTCTTGGGTAATTTGTTGCCTGATTTCGGGATTCTTGGCCAACTGATAAATAAACGCTATTTCATCAAAACCTTGCTCTGTGCGTCGCTGTAATGAACGAGCATCAAGTTCACTCGTGATTTCATCGAACAATCCTTGCTCAAACTCATGAACTGCCAGCGCTTGAGCAACAGTCTTGCCTGCCACGATATCCAAGAATGCTTTAAAAGTTTCCCGACTGACTCCAACAAATTGTAATTGTTCAGTGGCCATGTCTATTGCATGAGTCTGTATATTCGCCAAATTGCTGCTACCTCCCAACAGCTTCGATTTGTCGAGGGTTGCTTGCGCTAGATTAAACAACTTTTCTAAGCGATCGCTGATATCCACAGGAAATTCTTGGGCATTTGGATCAACAGCTGGATCTGACTGAGCCAGTTGTTCTAACCCAGCAATGATTTGCTCTGGCTTGTAGTTAGCACTCAATAATTCAAATAATTCTGCACGAGTAAATATGCTATCCGACATGATGTGTTTCTCCTAAACTGTGTGATGTAAATCCTAATTGCTCTTGTTCAAACTGGGCACGGGTGTACTCGACTTTATTTGCTTCAACAATTGCTTCGACAAGAGCCTTTTTGTCAATCCCTTGAGTGATATCTCCAAACAATTCACCAATCTTTGCTATCACCCACACTTGATAAGATGTGATCGGTGCAGCACGGAGATTTTTCTCTTGGGCTAATGCCTGCATCCTTAAAAGTATTAATCTATACTCTGGAATCAAAGAAGCGACTTTTGCCCATCGTTCCAATGTCCGGGGACAAATACCTAAAATCTTCGCCGCTTTCGCTTTTGACATTGGTAAAACTAAGGGATTTACCCCTGATTGGCTTTGTTTTTGATTAAAAAGTTGTTTTCTCCATCCTGATTCCATGAACTTAGTCAAATCCGTATCAATAGCCTCAAAAAGATAGTCAATATCCGTAGCATCTAAGTGTCAATATGGATATCAATATGGATGTCCATGTGGATATCAATGACCAGTGTCTATTGACTGTCTATTGACCTTGCTCTTTTATAATAAAAAACCGCGCCAAGCGGTTCAAGCTACTAAGTTGACAACTTTGTTGACAACTTTGTTGATAACTTAGAAATTTTCAGTGGGATATTTACCAAGCTCCTTCGGAGCGGAAACTCTTACCTTCTTTCAACCATTTATTATGATGTATTGCGGCTAAAGCTTTTACTCTCGAAGATGGTTGACGATGAGTTCTAGATGATTTTTTGCAGGCATAAGCTGTCATTGTTCTGGCTCTAACATTTAAATATTCTGATGCCTGTTCATAACTCAATCCCCAAATTTCACAAAAAACTAATGGGTCAAGTTCTTTGATTTCTTCAGTTTGTGCGCTCATACTTTAGCTCAAAAGTTAAGTTTTGGGGTAACTGCCATTTCTGGCAGAAGCGATCACCTTCTTTGTCCGGTGGCGATCGCTTTAATTTATGCTTGGCTCTTTTATATCAACTGGGCAAATAATTTCCCGTATGGTCATTTTGAAGCCTGACTTTGTTTAACCAACACCGAACGCAAGTACCGCCGACACTCCCACTCTCCCCTATAAATCAGAATTCGCAGCGCCTGTATTTCCTGGATTGGAGAAACACAGATTTCAGCAATCGCAGCAATCAAATTCTGTTGCTGATGCACGTAATCTTGATGCTGCTGCTCTAGCACAGCAATCTTGGAGTTTAGTTGTTGTATCTGCCGTAACGCTTGCGTCAGGGACGATTCTTTGTTTCGAGAGCGATTATTTAGGGTTAATGTCATTTTCTTGCTCCTTCTTTAGATAGTTGAAAGCCTTGCCAATCGGGGCATTCCGCGCTCTCAATGCCTTCGGGATGAACAGAACAAATTAAAGGGGAGCCGTTGTAAGAGATCCCGTGATAGTATTTGCAACCTATACAACTGGTGGGTCTATTTAAAGGTCGAGGTCGGCGCAACATAACTTGGTCAATTTCATTTTGACCAGTAATTCGGTCAACCATGAATGCTGTGATCCCAGTCCCGGCTATTGCTCCACTAATGACGTACATGATATTTCTGCCGAGATATTGAGTGCCGAAATATCCACAAATAATTATTGCTGCTGCTGCACTAATACAAGAGAGAAAAACTGGTCGTTTCATATTTATTGCTGTTTTTTGGGTGGTTCGTGCTTAGATAACAGAGCGGCAAAATCATAAATCGTTACTGTTGGTTTTGGTTCCGGTTTTGGTTCCGGCTCCGATTTTGACTCTATTACCAGTTCTGGGCTACCCAAACCGACTGCATTTTTAATTTCCTGCTCCATATTTAGGTTCTCCTTGTTGATTAATTTGCTCCACCTGATCAATTGCATCCACTATTTCTCCTAAAATATTGAACGCATCATTTAGCACCACATTTTTTGATGTAGAGAAATACTGCGAAGACTGAATGTTGCGATAATCTCGGCTACTGCCAACAAGCCGCAATGTATGTTGACAGCCTTGTAAGATAGTCCGAATCTCTGATGTAGTTAACTTGATTTCCATTAGTGTTTTAACCTTGAAAAACTGAATCGATTTCGCCGTTATCAATAGCATTTTTGGCGTGACGAACAGCCTGGGTATGATTATCAAATGTTTGAGTCGTAGGAGTAGCCCAAGTTGTTTTTAGCAGTTCTGTTTTTCCCACATGAACATCTACAGCACCATGTGATAATTCCGTAGTCTCGATTTTGTAGCCGCCATGTTTAGTTTTGTACTCTTTCATTGCCCGTTTCTTTCCCTAAAATTTGTCCCGTTGAATACTGAGGCTTGCTCCGACCAAAGAACTGCCTAAGAAGGCGGAAAAACAGACCAACATAGCCCCAAGACTTCTGTTTTTCTGGTACTCCCAACCAGAGATGATTATGTTAGGGTTATTAGTCTCGATAATCTCCAGCCCCCAACACCCTATTGCCCCTACTCCTGAAAACCCAGTCAAGAGCAGAGAGACAATTGCAGTTGTTTCTATCGTGCGATCAATGAATACTTTGGGGTTAAATCTTTTTCGAGTCCGGCGTAGAACTAATTTATTACGGGTGTTTGAAGGCAGAGATGATTGATGAGTTACTTTATGGGTTTTCATTTCGCTTCGTCTAACTCCACAAAAAAACCTGCACCTGTATTCGTAATCTTTACTCTTCTTTGATTGACCAATGTTTGAATCACTCCCAAGCTAAAATTGATACTGCATAACCGAGCGCTGCCACCGCAACGACTTAGGTACTGAAGGCATAACTGGGAATGGTCTTTTGGGACTGGGTTAGCTTTTTTAAGCATGATGTCTTTCCTATTGTGATTTGTGGGGGTCAAAGCGCTGGGTGAAAAAAAATAGCCAAGCAGTATTAATGCTTGACTAAAGTGTTTTTGAATTTAAAGGTGAATTTCAGTTATTAGAAATTATCAAGATCGTCAAATTGATTTGTTGCAGAGTGCTTGTACGCTTTGGCTTTATTCATTTGATGACTAGAAGCTTTAATTACTGGAATTGCAGCTTCCTTAACAAAATCCTTTGCTTGTTGAAATAGAAATTGTGTCGTCCCTTGTGCATCTTCTTCTATTGGGTCAATTTGTCCCCATAGTGAGCAAGTTAATTCTAAAGATTCGTAGTCACCTAAATTGAACTTACGTGTGTAAGTTACAGCAATAGTCTTGATTTCCATAATTTACCCAAACAATTTTTCAAAATGAAATGTAGCTATTTAGCATCTCTTAGAAAGTGACGCTTCTCAAATTACAAATGTCGCCAGAAGTTCTTACTGATAGTCTTGAGACTGACAGTTTCTGGTTCAGATTTCGGCAATTCTTTGGACTGAATAGCTACAGGTTCATTCACCAGTAAAGAATTGAGCAGTTCTTGTTGATAATCGACATCTGCAACAGTACGGTAAATTCCGTGATAATCTATCTGCATTCCCAAAGGCGTAGGGACAATTTTCAGATACTCGTTAAGGGCAAGTATGTAGCTATCACCAAAGTTCCTGTTTGCAACAGCCTGACGTATAGCATTTAATAGTTGTATCGCTCGTCTGATATCTGAAATACTGCGTTCGCCATCCATTTGTGGCTGACTTTCTCTGTAGCCCTTAGATTTTTTTTCGGCTACCAGATTGTGAAATTTAGCAACCGCTCTTTGATAACTTCCTAATGTGTGGATTTTGGTTTGTGCCTGATAACCAACACGTCCCCATTGGACTATTAAGTTGCTGCCTTCAGCTTTTGCGCTCCAGAACTTGTTGCTGTTGTTAACAGCGTCAACAAAAACAAGATATGTTTCCATAGTTTTCATGCTGGAATTATTGAACAGGTGAATATCTAATTTTTAGATATTCACCTGTAATTAGTTATTGAATCGTCAATAATCGGGCATTACCCCAACGCAATTGATGTTGCAAAGCTTCTAAAATTGTTTCAGCATCGTCAACAGTTAGTCCATTTAGCTCAGAACAGAGATTTATTAACACTTCTGGAATACCATCACACAGGAATCTCTCAAAGTCTCCATCTTTCAAAGCTTCTGTAACCAAATAGTTATCAGGAGTACATATTTGTTGCATAAAAACATATTGCGACAAAGTTGTACGTAGCAAGAGTTTCGTTTTTCTGTCCAGTTGTTCTAAATATGCACCATGTTTTTCAACTAACTGGTCGATTTTTTCGGTTTGACCGTAATAAGTTACCAAGTCTGTATTTGCCATTTGATTTACCTTGAAATTAGAAATATCATTGTCAAGCAATTGAAGATTGCCGATAGCGAAGCGTTAGCGAGTCCGCGAGCGTCTTGGAGATTGGAGATTGACTGCACTCACCAGGGATGCAGCTTCTCTGATAGGAGATTGTAGATTTCAGATTTATTCCGCCCACTTTCTTGCGGGCTTGTACCGAATTCAATCTGCAATCTGCCCTCTACAATCTGCAATCTTCCGGGTCAATCCAAGCCAATTCACTCTCTTTTTGGCGTAGCAATTGTCTCTTTTGAGCAATGCAATTTCTCTTGAACACAACAGGAGAAATCTCGGACTTTATCAATTCATGTTGCGAAACTTGGCAGTACGCAAAGACGCTTGTTTCGCCCCGATGACAGGACTACTTGCTGCCCTCGCAGTCTTAGACCAAGCTTGCATTCGCTCCACTGCCGCCGCATCCTGAACGGCAAGTGGGGTAATGGAATGGCTGCAATTTTCTAAATCTCCCAGCGTCACTTGCTGCGGTCGCCCTTCGTCAAACGCCAGTAGTGCCGCTTCTGCTGCTAGAGTTTCCAGTTCGGCTCCTGAAAACTTCGCGGTGTTTGCAGCGATCGCTTCCAGATATTCGCCTTCGACCACAATGCCAAAACGCTCCAGGTGAATTTTCAGGATTTGACATCGCTCCGGTTCGGTTGGTAAGTCAACAAAAAAGTTTTCATCAAATCTTCCCTTCCTCTTGAGTTCACTTGGTAGTGCTGACGGGTCGTTGCAGGTAGCTACAACAAACACGCCAGCCGTACACTCACTCATAAATGTGAGCAGATTTCCCAGGATTCGCTGGGAAACTCCACTTGTGTCACCAATCCCCGAAAGTGCTTTTTCTATCTCATCAACCCATAATACGCATGGGGCAATAGCTTCAGCCGTTTTAAGTGCGCGGCGGACATTGCCTTCAGATTCACCAACTAGAGAACCAAGGAGGGACGCAATATCAAGTTGTAGGAGTGGTAGATTCAGTATAGTTGCGATGTTTTTAGCAAGTAAACTTTTACCAACTCCGGGAGGCCCCGCCAACAATACGCCTTTGGGTTGCGGCAGATGCAGCGATCGCGCTTCAATAGTGAACAGTCGCCGCCGCCTCATCAGCCATTCGCGCAGTAAATCGAGTCCGCCAAAGGGGATAGTTGCAGGTTTGCCTAACTCAATTCCCATCTGAGCCAGCAGCCGAGTTTTGTACTCGACTATTAGAGGCGTAACTGTGGCATCAATCAAAATACCATTCCGGCTCAAACGCTCTTTAACGGTCAGTCGCAAGAAATCGCTGACTTCCTCTAACGTCAGTCCCAGCGCTGCCCGTGCAAAGGTTTCTTTTTCTTCATAACTCAGGGACACTCGAAATGTGACATCCTGCTCAGTAGCAGATTCTTCAAGAAAAACCAGATATGACTCGAAGTGGTCTTGAATTTGGCCAATGTTCGGTAGTGGCACTTCACACCAGGGGATCAGCCTAACTAGAGTTTCGTGCAGTTCGATGTTTTGACCCAGTAGCACGATCCGTTTTTCTGTAGGTTTGAGCCGATGGTAAAGGTTTTTCACTCTGGTCAAGATTTCCCAACTCATCTGTGGGGAATTCTTGCCAAGAAATGGGTGTATGTCCCCCAGAATAAACACGCCAACGCCATCAAAGTTATTGATATAGTCGAATACGAACAGCAACGGATCTGTATGAGCAGGTCTTTTGTACTCTGGCACTGACTTAAACACTAGCCCACCATCCGGTGCAATCAGGCATTGCTCCAGGCTGGATACTCCCAGGTTCCAAAAGAAAACTGGACTGTTGAGTTTTTCTTTAGCTTCGGTTGTCAACCACTGAATGATAGTTGCCTCATCGGGGGACAGGACATCAACTGCGGCGATCGGGATTTGGGAATCAAGTGTGGAGAGAAGATTTGAGAGTTTCATGTCAATTATTCAAATATTTCACTTATGAAATGGCGAAGCCTTTATGATCAGCAGTTACCAGCCGAGTTAAGACTGGTAACTGATGACTGATTACTGACGCAAACGTGTTTGATTACTGTTCGTAGTCCGAAGTTGTTGGGTTTGGGCTTGGTTGAGTCGATGGGGGATATTATTCCCCGCACCTCTCATTTAGATCCGTGCGTACCCGTTTCCGTGTACACGGCTCCCGATGTTCTTAGCTTGCGCTTTTGCTCATGTGCTTGTAATCGTGGCAACTCTCGTGAATCGCTTCAAGATTATTTTTCCTCCAGTTGGCGTGATTTCCATCAATGTGATGCAGGTGAACCCGTTCCTCATCAATGAATTTCAAACCGCAGGATGCACATTTATGGTTTTGCTTTTTAAGAGTTTTAGAGGTTTCGCCGTCATAGAGTTTACTGTTACGTTCACTCCAATAGACTGTATCTCCGTCATAGGGGGATTTGATTCCTTTGACCATGACGTGGCTACCTTCGGAGTAGGGAACCTTCGGAAATGCTTTGTCTAGTAATTTCTTGCTAGTGTAGCGGTTTTGCTTGGTTTCCTTGTTGAATACCGTATAAGCTCTTTTTTGGATGTGGTATAACGAGTTTCTAGACCCGTCCATCTTGCAGAACTTATGGTAATTTCTCCAACCTCTAACTACCGGGGCTAATTTCTCAGCCTTTGTGGTAGCACCATAATTCGAGTTGTTGACGATGTGTTTTACTTTCTTACGGAAAGCTTTAAAGTTATCTACTGAGGGAGTACTTCTAAACTTTCCATTGCTCTGAACTTTGAAGTTCCAGCCGAGGAAATCAAACCCGTCTGTCGCGGCGGTAACTTTGGTTTTCTTTTGGCTTACATTCATTCCGCGTTTGCGGAGGAACTCGCTGATTCTTTCAAGTATCTCTGTTGCATCATCTTCGGGTCGGAGTATGATAACCATGTCATCAGCGTATCGGGCTGATGGCTCGACGATTGACTTATTTGGTGTTTTGTCGTGTACCTTGCTACCTTTTTTATAGTCGTAGTGGTATCTGTGTATACTCTCAATCCCGTTAAGTGCAATGTTGGCTAATAGTGGGCTAACTACTCCCCCTTGGGGCGTTCCTTGTTCGGGGAATTCTGGGTTAACTCCTGCCTTGAGGCATCGGTATATTCCGAGTTTTAAGCTTTTAGGGGCAATGAGTTCGTCCATAATTGCTGAGTGGTTAATCCTGTCGAAAGTGGGTAGCTAGCTAGCGAGGTTTCCAAGCCTTGGCTCCTTTTCTAACTAGCCCCCTCCGAACCGTGCTTACGAGTTTCCAGGTACACGGCTCTCCAG
>NZ_JACJSH010000055.1:0-47877 GCF_014698055.1 Nostoc sp. FACHB-133 | reverse complement strand
TTAGGTTTACAGGCTCTAACAGTTCTATGCGCTTTAATTGGTTTGCCTTCTGGGCAAAGGATACAGTGCAAAAAATTGACGAGATACAAAAAATCCAATCCGACAATGTAAACCAAGGTTCGCCTGTTATTCCTATTTCTGGCAGACCGATACGAACACAAAACCTACTTCCAGCCAGTTCCCAGATTCTGGCGAGATCCTATGGGCTGTGGTCTCCTGGCAAAACATGGGAATGCCCCAAGTGGATGCACGATACTTATTTTACCAACGGCGAGGATGGCAAAGCATACCCCACATGGCATCCACCTGTAGATTTCAACCCTGAAACAAATACGTATTGTACATACGGTCACGAGCATGGCGATGATCCGCTCAGTTCAGAGGTATTTAATATTGCAGGTATGCCAGCTTTTGGCTATGTAAATGAGCAACTAGCAAATCAATCTGTTTATAGGAATGAAGATCACTTTGGGCATAAGTTTTTTGTTGCCAATAATTGGCAGATGTTCAATGCCAGCAACACCAGTTTAATTAAATCCTGTGACGTGAGCTTAAAACTGCACATGGGTACACATTCGCCGGATGCCCTAGCAAATACAGCCCATGAAATGTTTGCGTCTGGTAAATGTGATGGACTTGAACCCTTCAATTTAAAGCATTTTGCTTTGTTTGGTGCTGCCGGAGAATTTAAAGAACCTGAAACTTCTTTGTGTGACTTATCGGTAAATCCTGGTATTACTCCCTCCCCTACAAATCAACCCTATGGTGATGCCCATCGCGCCATTCCTACTGCTGGTTGTTACCAGCGTGGGACAGTTGATGAAAAAACGGCAGATGTAAATACAAGAAATACTGAATCTTGGCTTACTGGTTTTGCTGGAAAAAGTTTTTACTTTAACATCACAAATCCTTCCCGTTTTTATGATCCGTTTACCACAACGAAGATCAATAGGACTGTGAATAGCTGCTACGACCCAGTGCATCCTCTTTCTACAACTTTAATTTGCGAAGAAACATTAGCTGCTGGTAGTAAGGTCGAGTGGGACGACCCTCGATCGCCCTTTCGAGGAACAACTCAAATAGAAACTCACTTTTCTGGACTTGCATTTAGCAATTCTGCAAATTCAGTAATCTATACAGATGCTTATGGGAGAAACGCAAGAATATCACCTGCTCCCGCTCAAGGGATTACGTTCAAGCAAATTGTTCCTGTCCAAGGATTTAAGTATGATGTAAATAGTCAAGCCAGCCTCTTCCCAGCCAGAGACTATTCTGCATTGGGACAAAATGGGGTAAGAGCGCCTAATTAAAAGAAACCGAGCAATTCTAAATCCGTAAAGCAGGGTGATCGTCCCAGCATTCCATAGAAAACTCAAAGTTTCAGTTTCTCCATCCGCCGATGTCACGCCTTCGACCGAGCAGCAATAGCCCCATTCGACCATTTGTCAGGGTGTGGCACGGGCGGTGAAAAATACTAGTTTTCATGATGAGTTGTTAATTATAAAGACTTTTTCAGACGGGGATTTATTTAAATCCAGATTCCGCAGGTGATCTCGTAAATACTGTATTTTTGAAAATGACCTAAATGCTGCATTTTAGAAGCATGACAATCACCATCAACCGCTTTTGTCACTCTCCGAAAACTTTTGCCATTTTTGAATTCTAAAGCTTTTGTATACGAAGCGATGGCTCCGCCCGCCGCAGGCATCGCAAGATTTTTCGGCGTTGCTGAGTGCGGTATGAATTAATTGAACACCAGGATAAAATAATACTTCAAGTATTGAAGTAATAATAGAATCAAGTATTTCAGTATTTTTACGTGCTTAGAATAACATAGTATTTTGCGGTAGCGACGTTAGGAGGGTCAATAAACTGAGGGTAAACTTTCCATCCGTCAGTAACATAAAAATAACAATTTATGAGTCAAAATATTGACGCAGCTAGAATTTCTATTATTATTCCGACTCTTAATGAAGCAGGGAATATCAAAGAAGCAATTGTAACTACTCAACCCAATACAAATATAGAAGTAATCATAGTAGATGGTGGCTCTAAAGATAACACCATAGAAATAGCTCAGTCTTTAAATGTCAAAGTTATCTCATCATCTCCCGGTCGTGCTGTGCAAATGAACGCGGGTGTAGTAGCTGCTAGCGGGAATATTCTCTTATTTCTTCATGCAGATACCCGTTTACCGACTGGGTTTGATGACATGATTCGCACAGCGCTACAACAACCTGGGACTGTGGCTGGTGCATTTAAGTTGCGGATTGATGCACCACTTTTAAGTTTACGATGGGTGGAGTGGGGAGTAAATATGCGATCGCATTTTTGCCAAATGCCCTACGGCGACCAAGCAATTTTTTTAACCAAAAAAGTATTTCAGCAAATTGGTGGTTTTGCTGAATTGCCTATCATGGAAGACTTTGAACTCATACGTTGCTTAAAATCCATTGGACGAATTGTAATTATTCCTACACCAGTTGTTACTTCAGCCCGTAGATGGTTGCAAAAGGGAGTATTCAAAACTACGCTGCTTAATCAAATAGTAATTATTGCTTATTTACTCGGCGTTTCACCTGAGCGAATTCGTTGTTGGTATCGCCGAGAAAAATTTAAAAGAATTTAAGCTGTTTCTCATCTGGGTACTATATCTTAGGAGCAGTGAATTTAAAATCTAGGTTTCAAACTTGAGCCTCAGAAGGTCAAACTTATAAAAATGAAAAAACCTTTATTAACTTCTAAACTCAAACTACTACTCCTAAGTTGCCTGATTTTCACTTTAATAATTGCTGCTAAACAGTTAAACTTTCAAGGACTTTTACACACATCAATCATTTGGGTTGAGAGTCTTGGAGTTTTAGGGCCTATCGCTTATATATTCATTTACAACTTGGCAACGTTATTATTTATACCGGGTTCTCTCTTGACACTCAAAGGTGGTTGTCTGTTTGGAGTATTTTGGGGGTCAATATATGTGCTAATTGCTGCAATAGTCGGAGCAACTTTAGCTTTTATTATTGGACGCTACCTTTCACGAGATTGGGTTTCTCGACAAATGGACAAACATCCTAAATTTAAAGCAATTGATTTAGCAGTTGCTAAAGAGGGATGGAAAATAGTTTTTCTAACTCGTCTCTGTCCCGTTTTTCCCTTCAATTTATTAAATTATGCTTTTGGAGTCACACAGGTTTCTCTCAAAGACTATATATTAGGTTCCTTTGGCATTATTCCTGGTACTGTGATGTACGTTTATATTGGTTCTTTAGCTGGTAATCTTGCCATGATTAACACGTCTCATCAACCAACTACTCCAGAAACTCAAGTCTGGCAATGGATAATGCAAGTAGTTGGGTTGATTGCTACCGTTGCTGTGACTGTATATATCACAAAAGTTTCTCAAAAAGCATTAGCTCAAAGTGTGGCATTAGAAGAAATAACAACCCATGACAAAAATAACAATCATTCAGATATTTAAAAGTATTGATGCCAGAAACTTACAGAAGCTTTTTAGCCTAGGTGTATTAATATTATTGATATTGGCGAGTGCTTTCGCATTAAACACAGACGCGGCTCTAGCAGAAGAATCTGCAAATCCAAATTATTTCAATCCTCAAACCATTTTACGGAATTCGTTGCAGTGGATTGATAGCTTGGGTGCGTTGGGAGCTATAGCTTTTATTGCCCTTTACATTATCGCCACCGTCGCTTTTTTCCCTGGTTCTATTCTCACCTTGGGTTCTGGCGTTATATTTGGCGTAGTTTGGGGTTCTTTGTACGTCTTCATTGGTGCAACCCTTGGCGCTACAGCTGCTTTCCTTGTGGGACGTTATTTAGCAAGGGGTTGGGTTGCTGGTAGAATTGCAGATAACAAAAAATTTGCCGCTATTGACCAAGCCGTTGGCAGAGAAGGATTAAAAATTGTCCTGCTAACGCGACTCTCGCCAATATTTCCTTTCAATTTATTAAATTATGCCTTTGGCATCACGGGAGTTTCACTTAAAGATTATTTCATTGGCTCTGTAGGGATGATTCCTGGAACCATTATGTACGTTTATATAGGTTCCCTTGCAAGTAATCTTGCCATGATTGGTACTGAAGCTCAACCTACTAACCCAACTTTACAATGGGCAATTCGGATTTTGGGTTTGATTGCGACAGTAGCCGTTACAGTTTATATAACCCGGATTGCACGTAAAGCTTTAGAAGAGGAATTGTAGGTAAGCTGTCGCGTATTTAATTTGCACAACTAGCGCGGGCAAGATGCCTACCCCACAAGAGATTCATTTTTTTGAGGATGCAAATTAAAATATTTTTAGCTTACTCTAGTAGTGTCGTTTATTCAACAGCAAATTGCTGTAAATTATCGATTGTTGAAACGTTTATACAGGAAAACTTTAATCGTATCTGTCAATTCCCAAACGGACAAAACAATTCAAAGGTTGTATTTATTATTAAACAAACATAAAAAACAAGAGACTGAGCCAACTAAATTTATCAGGATTCTTAATTTTCAATTCCTCCCAAAGGTAGTTGACTTTAGTATTTTCAATTCTTAAAAGAGGTTTCGCCAATGACCAATTCAGATTTAGAGAGAGTCACGGTTCGCCCAACGGATGAGTATAACCAAAAGTTGGTATCTTACGTGCATCCGCCAAATTGGGTTAATCCTCAACCTGCCGATGTTTATGATTTGGTAGTAATTGGGGCTGGTACGGCGGGATTAGTGGTGGCGGCGGGTGCTGCGGGTCTAGATTTGGGTTTAAAAGTGGCGTTAATTGAAAAGCATCTCATGGGTGGAGATTGCTTAAATGTTGGTTGCGTACCATCTAAAACTATTATTCGGTCTGCCCGTGTAGTTGGCGAAATCTGGGATGCTAAAGACTTGGGAGTTAATATTCCCCAACATAATAATATAGATGTTGATTTTCCCAAAGTTATGGCAAGGATGCGGCGGATAAGGGCTGATATCAGCCACAACGACTCGGCGGAGCGGTTTCAAAAGTTGGGTGTCGATGTCTTTTTGGGTAGCGGTCGATTTGCGAGTAAAAATACTGTGGAAGTTGGCGGTAAAACCCTGCGGTTTAAAAAAGCTGTAATTGCTACTGGCGCAAGAGCCGCACAACTGTCGATTCCGGGAATTGAAAAGGCGGGTTATCTAACGAATGAGACGGTTTTTTCCCTAATTCAACGACCGGAACGTTTGGCGGTGATTGGCGGCGGCCCCATTGGTTGCGAATTGGCGCAAGCTTTCCGCCGCTTGGGTTCTGAGGTGGTACTTTTCCATAGCGGTTCTCATCTTCTGAATAAAGAAGACGCTGAAGCTGCTGAAATTCTCCAAAAGGTTTTGATTAGAGAAGGAATTCGCGTAGTGTTGAATTCCAAGTTGGAAGAAGTGGTAACTGTTACTGAGGGGAAACGACTTTACTTTTCCTCCAATGGTCATCGAGATTCGGTGACAGTAGATGAAATTTTAGTCGGTGCGGGGCGATCGCCAAATGTCGAAAATCTAAATTTAGAAGCTGTGGGTGTAGAATACGACAAGCGCCAAGGTGTGAAGGTAAATGATTACCTCCAGACGACGAATCCCAAAATTTATGCGGCTGGCGATATCTGCATGAACTGGAAATTTACCCATGCTGCTGATGCTGCGGCGCGGATTGTAATTAAAAATACGCTGTTCTCTCCCTTTGGCTTAGGACGCTCGAAACTCAGCAGTTTGGTGATGCCGTGGGTAACTTATACTGACCCAGAAATTGCCCATGTGGGGATGTACGAACACGAGGCGCAGAAATTGGGTATTGAGGTGACGACAATCAAAATACCTTTTAGTAGTGTAGACCGAGCGATCGCAGATGGTGAAGAATCAGGATTTCTGAAAATCCACCACAAAAAGGGGACTGATGAAATAATTGGTGCAACTATTGTCGCCAGTCACGCGGGTGAGATGATTTCAGAAGTGACTACAGCAATGGTGAATAAGCTCGGTTTGAGTAAGTTAAGCAGTGTAATTCATCCTTATCCCACTCAAGCCGAAGCTATTAAAAAAGCAGCTGATGCTTATCGCCGCACACTCTTGACATCAAATACCAAAAAATTGCTGGGATTTCTAACAAAGTTATCTTGACAAAAATCAGTGAACAGTTATTTGACTGTTCACTGATAATTGATACAGGATTTTTCAAGTAAATGAGGTATGAAGTACAGGACTCAAAAAATCAGACATAAAAAGTTTATTCCTTCTTTCTGCCTCCTGCCGACGCTCGCGGACTCGCTAATGCTTCGCTATCCTGCCTCCTTCAAGTCATCTCTAAGCAGGTCGGAAGCGATCAATCTCACCCCCGGTCAAGTTTGCGTAGTACAGATTACCATCTTTTCCAGTAGTGATTTGTGTAGTCACTCCTAGATTTGGCGTGTCTGCTGGGGAAGCAAACCGCTTAACAGAAACCAGTTTGCCTTGGCTATCGAATGTCAAGGCATCGATAGTTCCTTGACTGAAATCACCAACGAATAACGCACCTTGATAGATTGAGGGGAAAGTATTGCCTGTGTAAAAGTCACCCAAAACAATTGAATTGGAACTAAAATGCTTGTAAGTATAAACTGGTGCTGTAACAGTTTTGCCACTACTATAAAAGTCTTTTGCTGCATTTAGGGTCGCATATTTTGGTTGTTGCAGGCTGACGATGTTTCCATTTGCATCAAGACCTCCTTCATAGAACGGCCAGCCAAAGTTAGCTCCTGGTTTTCCGACATTGACCTCTTCGTAAGTATCAAAGCCAACATCACCAATAACAGGGTTATTATTCTTATCAATTGTGAAACGGAAGGGGTTACGCAGACCTAAGTTATAGACCTTGGAGCGATTGCTATTAGGATCGCCGTTGTAGAAAGGATTACTTGATAAACCTTGACCAGTAATGGCATCAATATGCAGGATCTTGCCGGATAGATTATCGATATCCTGAACGCGAATTGCTCGCGGATCTATCCCGTTGTAGGAAGTCCCGTCTCCTAAACTGACAAACAGAGTACCATCAGTACCAAAGCGCACAGCACCAACTGAGTGAGATTCACTATCGTTGGCTATAAAATTCTGGACATTTTGGACTTTATCAAGATTATTGAGATAATCCTGCAAGCTAGTAAACGGCTTACCAGTATCTTTGTTAATAATTCCTGATGGTGCGTAGCCAAGTGAGACATTTGTGCTATTTCCATCTGGACGGCTAATATTATCCCAAGTGGCATTAGTACCCAGTAGTACAAATTGGCTGCCGGCAATGGCAGTAGTGTAATTTGTTTTCGGGTCAGCTGTTACCCGAATTAGCTGTGCAGTCCGATTCCCATTCTGATCGGGATTGTCCAATGTGCTAGCGGGATTGTTTTTAGGGTTGTTTGGATTAGTTTCTGGTGGATCGTAAGTATACAATAGGTAAACATAGTTATTGCCAGTTGGACTTTTGCCAAAATCTGGATGTACAGCAATGCCTAAAAGACCGCGATCGCGCGTGTCATTTACCTGTCCAGAAATATCGATAAATGGTGTTGCTAATAATTTGCCGTTGTCTAAGACTCGCACCACCCCATTTTTCTGGGCAATGAACATCTGCTTTTGGTCAGCTGTCCAGTCAAAAGCTGTGGGTTGATTCAAACCAGAAGCTACTGTATCTAAAGCAAACTTAGTAGAGTCATTATCAAGAATCGTGATAGTTGTTTGTTGATTAGTTAGTTGGACTCCAACTGCATTACTAAAGTTGAGAGTAAATGTTTCATTTGATTCCTCAACGTTGTCATTAATAATGGGGATAATAATGTTTTGCTGGCTTTGTCCTGCGATAAAACTCAAGGTTCCAGATTTACTTTGGTAGTCAGATCCAGCTTTAGCCGTTCCATCCACAGTTGTGTAGTTCACACTAGCAGCCCCTACAGTGTTACCCCGTGTAGCTGTCACTGTAGCTGTACCAGCACCCTCATTAATTACTGGCGCACTAAAATCGATGCCAGAGCGATCGTTATCTTGAATCGTAATTCCAAGAGTTCTTTGGAGTCCTAGTGTTGCTCCCCCTGGCTGATCGATAACAAAACTAAAGGTTTCATCTACTTCTATTAATGAATCGTCATTGATCGGAATTGATACTTGTCTGCTGCTTTCACCCGGCGCAAAAATAATTGTTCCAGCGCTTTCGCTACCATCACTTCCGTAGTCAACTCCTGCTGTGGCAGTACCAGCTATGGTTGCATACTTGATTGAAGATGTGCTGCTTAAATCACCACTCCTGAGCAAAGTTATGGTAGCATTAACAGCGCCTTCGTTTAGAGTTGTGGAAGATGATCCTAATGTGATTGTGGTCTGAAGAACTGGTGAATACAGTTGTGATTGAGGAATAATTTCTTTGGTCTGAGAAGCACTCGACCAAGCCAACTTGGAAACGGCATTGACGGTATTTTCGAAGTATTCAAGCTTAATATCATACTTCTGACCTGCAACTAGTGCGATCGAGCCGCTAAATTCAGTGGCAGATTGATTGACAAACTGATTGATGATTTGCTGACCATTCACCCAGAGTCGCACACCATCATCGCTAGTGGTATAGAAGTTGTAAGTCTCGCTGTACTTGGCTTGCACTTGACCTGTCCAACGTGCTGAGAAGGTATCTGGTGCAATGAACGATTCTGGAGAACCAAGACCCCAGTCAAAGTTCACTGTCGTATCTGTACGGGTTTGCTTCAGGTTGGTAAAGTCGATGTTGTCGTAGTACTCTGCTTTGAGTCCGTTGCCGTTGCCATTAGCACTTTGACTATAAAGTTGGGACTGAGGAATGATTTCTTTGGTTTGAGAAGCACTTGACCAAGCCAGTTTGGAAACGGCAGTGACAGTATTTTCGTAGTATTCAAGTTTAATATCGTACTTTTGACCTGCAATTAGTGCGATCGAGCCAGTGTTTTCTGTAGGTGATTGATCGACAAACTTATTAATAATTTCTTGACCATTGACCCACAGCCGCACACCATCATCGCTACTGGTGTAGAAGTTGTAAGTCTCACTGTACTTAGCTTGTACCTGACCTGTCCAACGTGCTGAGAAGGTATCTGGAGCAATGGTCGGATCTGGAGAACTAAGACCCCAGTCAAAGTTCACCGTCGCATCTATGCGGGTCTTCTTGAGGTTGGTTAAGTCGATGTTGTCGTAGTACTCTGCTGTGAGTCCGTTGCCATTACCACTAGGAGGTACGTTGCTCTGGCTATAAAGTTGGGACTGAGGAATGATTTCTTTGGTTTGAGAAGCACTTGACCAAGCCAGTTTGGAAACGGCAGTGACGGTATTTTCGAAGTATTCAAGCTTAATATCGTACTTCTGACCTGCAACTAGTGCGATCGAGCCAGTGTTTTCTGTAGGTGATTGATTGACAAACTTATTAATGATTTGCTGACCATTTACCCACAGCCGCACACCATCATCGCTAGTGGTATAGAAGTTGTAAGTCTCGCTGTACTTGGCTTCTACCTGACCTGTCCAACGTGCTGAGAAGGTATCTGGAGCAATAGACGAGTCTGGAGAACTAAGACCCCAGTCAAAGTTCACTGTCGCATCTGTACGGGTTTGCTTCAGGTTGGTAAAGTCGATGTTGTCGTAGTACTCTGCTTTGAGTCCGTTGCCATTACCAATAACAGGTACGTTGCTCTGACTATAAAGTTGTGACTGAGGAATGATTTCTTTGGTCTGAGTAGCACTTGACCAAGCCAGTTTGGAAACGGCAGTGACGGTATTTTCGAAGTATTCAAGCTTAATATCGTACTTCTGACCTGCAACTAGTGCGATCGAACCGCTAAATTCAGTGGCAGATTGATTGACAAACTGATTGATGATTTGCTGACCATTCACCCAGAGTCGCACACCATCATCGCTAGTGGTATAGAAGTTGTAAGTCTCGCTGTACTTGGCTTCTACCTGACCTGTCCAACGTGCTGAGAAGGTATCTGGAGCAATGGACGAATCTGGAGAACCAAGACCCCAGTCAAAGTTCACCGTCGCATCTGTACGGGTTTTCTTCAGGTTGGTAAAGTCGATGTTGTCGTAGTACTCTGCTTTGAGTCCATCTCCTTGAGAAAGCAGACTGGCACTAGCTTGAGAAGAAATACTTGGCAGCAGCGTCTTATCAAGGGTTTGTAGAGATTTATTATCAATTACCGTTGGGTTAGAATTTTGATTCTGTAATTCATTCATTGAAATATATGCCTCATAATAGTGCTAGAACTAACTCCATAATTAATGTTGTGGAACTAGTTTTATAATGGATATTTCCAACAAAAAAAGCGTCGCTATACTAGGTGTAAACATATTAATAAGATAACAGTAAATTTTCTTATTAATATATTTGTTGCATGTAATATTTTCTCTTAATTGCTGATAGAAACTATTTTTTATATATACTCCTTCGCTCATATTCCTTTCTAATGGGCTGACTATTTGTGTCAACCTCAAAATGAACGAATATGGGCTGATGTACCTTTCTATATATTCTTTGAAGGTAGATTATAGAGAAGAATTGGTACTACAAGAAATACCAGATATTAATTATCAAAAGGGTGCAATAGTCCTTATAAATGGTTATGTTTTATTACAAACTTATAATTTTTTGATTAAATTCACTTTGGTGAATTTAATGAAAAATTATAAGTAACCTCTCAAGAGAGCTTTTAATCTAACTGATAAGCAGTTACATAAAGTTGAAACAAAGCAAAATCCAAGATGTCAGATAAATGCTTAAGTAGTCGAAGATTATATTTTACATGAGAATGCTTAAGTACTGTCCTTAGATTTATCAACTACATATTTGACACTATATCAGGGTGTTATGTCTATCTTTTTTATAGAACTTTATTTAAATATTCATATTGCTATATACCTTTTTAAAGGAATATAAAAGTTTTAATGGTTTTTAAATAAAAATTGCCAATATAGGGAATGATGTCATGTTTTCTAGCCTCATATTTCTTAATGACATGAAAATTATATAAAGAAAATTATAATATTTAAAGATTTAAAAAAGTAATATTTATCTATGCTTCATCTTGACTATTAATTCATATCTTTGCGATCAGAAACAGGAGAGAGGCTTTGCAACCCAGTTGTTATTTTTCTCCACTTGTATGAAACTACCCTGCCTTCTCGACGCGGTAAGGGGGAATTCAAAGCCTCTCGATCTTTCACAAAGAGGAATGGAAGCGGGGTTTATAGTATACTTAACGACTTTCCAAACATCCTCTTAAACTCAATAAAGTTCAGTTAAGGGCTACTGGTAAAAATTTTGGGTTTTTGAGATGCGCGATAAATCGCCGTCTCTACAAGTGTTTTGGTCTTATCTGAACTGTATTGCTCTTAAACTAGGATGTAAGTGGGAATGTTCAAGCTGATTTGAAGATAAGAAGAAACCACCGAAGATATCTATACCTTGGGTGGTAGTGTGCAGTCGGGGGCGACAACTATTTTCAGATGAATTTATTAGAAATTGCTCAGAAGCGGGTTGTATGGTTGTTGGTTTTACTTATAATCAATACACCATTACAGGAACAATTATTAAGTCACAAGAGAAAATTTTAACAAAAATGGTGACACTGACGGCGTTTATCCCTTTGCTGACTGGTGCTGGTGGTAATGTGCGCGCCCAGTCTTCTACAGTGGTGATTCGAGGGATAAACACCGATGAAATGCGATCGCTTGACACATTGCAGATAGTTGGCCCCGAAACGATCGCAACTGTATGGGTTTACTTTCTGCAAGGGCGATTAGAAGTAGCGATCGCGGCATGTGCCTGGTAGCAATTTTTGTTTTAACTTCTATGTCCGGTTCAGCACTGCCGTTTCTATTTTGCTACCTCAGTTTAGATCCGGCATTGATGTCAGCACCATTTACTACTACAGAAGTTGAGGTAGTAGGCGTTTCGATTTATTTCAATTTGGCGCAGTTAATTTTAAAGTTACGAAAGGAGTCATTGGTCATTAATCAATAACAAATTACGAACGAAAAATGACTATTTTTTACAATTCTGATTCCGTCACTGGAGCAACAATTTCGCCAGTACCCAATTGCAGTATCATGTCTTGTTCAGTAATTAATCCACTAAGTTCTTTTACTTGTAAATTCATTTCTTCACAAGCTTGTCTGAGTTCTTGGGCAAATTTGTTGAGGTCTTGACCATAGCCACATTGATAAGCAGCAGTTTCAATTCCTTGCTTGGCATTTGCTCTAGCACAATCTACTAGTTCTGTGCCATATAGTGGTGTAGGAGATGCCATAGACGTAGTTGTTATCTCTAAATGTATGCTGCTGAATAGATTATCAATATTTCAATTGTTACTCATCCCTCTAATGGAAGACCATGAGGGTAGAGTTAGGCGTGAAGAGTTAGTAGTTAATAGGTTATAATTTTGAATTCTGATAACTTTAGTTTTGGAATTTGGAATTAAACAAAAAATATAAAATTCCAAATTCTATGACTTCTAACTCCTAACTTTTTTATCGAACAGAACTCAGGAGTCAGAATTTATTCTGACTCTTGAGTTCTGTTAGCGGTAGCGGGGCATTTAGCCCATTCTGACTTCTGAATTCTTTTTCAATTAGCCATTGACAACTTCGCCACCATTTACGTGCAGAACTTGTCCAGAGACATAAGAAGCATCATCAGATGCTAGAAATACATAGCTGGGGGCAACTTCTTCTGGTTGTCCGGCTCGTTGCATTGGTACTTGTTTCCCAAAATTCTCAACTTTCTCTTCTGGAAAAGTTGAGGGAATTAAAGGTGTCCAAATTGGCCCTGGCGCGACAGCATTAACGCGAATTCCTTTTGACACCAAATTTTGTGATAAGGAGCGAGTAAAAGCAACGATCGCACCTTTTGTAGAAGAATAATCTAGCAGTTGTGGGCTACCTTTATAAGCTGTTACCGATGTGGTATTGATGATAGCACTGCCTGTTTGCAAATGCTTGAGTGCAGCTTTAGTCATAAAAAACATTGAGAAGATATTAGTGCGGAAAGTTCGCTCTAATTGTTCTTTAGTGATTTCTTCAATACTTTTTTTAGGATGTTGTTCGGCGGCGTTGTTGATGAGAATATCGAGTTTGCCAAACTCACCAACTGTTTGTTGGATAGCTTGCTGACAAAAAGTTTCATCGCCAATATCGCCTGCGATAGTTACTGCACGACGACCTTGTTTTTCTACCAAATGTTTTGTTTCTTTGGCATCATCGTGTTCATTCAAGTAAAGAATAGCCACATCTGCACCTTCTTTAGCAAATGCGATCGCTACAGCACGACCAATACCACTGTCTGCACCCGTAATCAATGCTACTTTATCTTGTAACTTGCCACTACCTCGATACTGGGCATCATCTGCTTTCGGTTTTGGTGTCATTTCGGATTCAACACCTGGTAATTCTTGCTGCTGTGGCGGCTGCAATGTTTTCTCTTTTTTCTCTTTTGATTTAGCCATAAGTTTTTTCTTGGTAATTGAATATTGAATTGGGCATTTATTACCCCCATCTTTCTCATTAGCCATTTTCAAAAGTAAACCCTGGATCAAAAATTTAACCCAAGGTTTATTTTCCGCTTCGGCTCCTACTTACCATTTGCAATTTTTCGGATATACATATCCCGAATTGGTATCAAAGGCACTTATTTCTAGAAACTGTAGGCAGATGACGTTATTTATACTCAAACATGACAGACACTATTCACCTGACGGCAAGAACAAGTATAAAACAATGATTCGATGAAATAGTTATCTATTTCATCTGCTATTAAGTTAACTATTAAGTTGCTGTAATTTATCGCTCCATAGAGGTAAACTAAGCTAAAATTTGCTCAACCTTAAGACGGAAAATAAATTAAATAATAAAAATTATTTAATTAGTTAATCATGATTTCTTCTAGCTCACTCAAGAACTGTGCCATTGTCGATATATGAAAATATAGATTTATACTTTTTCACTTTGTAGTTGCACAACTACCTACTAGTCTGTCAAGTTTAAATTTATGGATACAGGAATCTGCTTTGATTTTTGTATCCCTCACGGAGGGTAGCTATAGTGACTTGCATGTGCAGGCAAGAGGCAATAGAAAAGAAGGCTTTCGAAATTCTACGGAGCTTTTTCACGTAATAAAATATGAGTCGTATTGACAATTTTAGATTAATGAGTTTAGTCCTTATTTTCTAAGCAATCAACTCATTACTACAAACCTTTAAAAGTGGCTTGACAGAATAATAAAATTATGCGTTCAAACTTCATTGGTATTAATTTAAGCTGATATCTGCATAGCCACATTTTTACAGGATAAAGTACTTGCTTACTAGTTACCAAACTAATAGGCCAAAAGCCTGCGTGGTGCGCTACATTGGGATTATTAGAGGGCAGGGGTTATGGCAATACTAAATATTTCCGAGTTAGAGCAGGTTGAAAAGTTTCGCCAATTACAATTAACCCTGCGCGATCGCTGGAAAACGATCGAGTCATTTGACAATAGTGAAGCGGATATTTTAATTATTCCCTCCCTGAGTCTCGATCAGCGCGAACTCCAAAAGATCGAAGGCTGCGAACATTATGAAGAAAGATTACTATTTTCTTTAATTCGGTTGCAAAATCCCCGGACTCGCCTGATTTATGTAACATCAGTACCACTGCATCCTAGTATCATTGATTATTATCTGCAACTTTTGCCAGGAATTCCCTTTTCTCATGCTCGCAATCGCTTGCTGCTACTTTCTACTTACGATTCTTCCCTTAAACCTCTCAGTCAAAAGATTTTAGAACGCCCCCGTCTACTAGAGCGGATTCATCAATCTTTGAGGCTAGATAAATCATTTATGATTTGCTACAACTCTTCACACTGGGAAGGTGAATTGTCTTTAAAATTGGGTGTACCACTGTATGCTGCTGCACCAAATTTACAGATTTGGGGGACAAAAAGTGGCAGTCGGCAAATCTTCAAGGAAAGCGGAGTACCGCATCCAGATGGCAGTGAAAAAATTTGGAACCACACAGATTTGGCAGAAGCTACCAGTGATTTGTGGGAAAGACAACCAACATTAAAACGGGTAGTGGTAAAACTCAACGAAGGTATTTCGGGAGAGGGAAATGCCTTGCTCGATCTTAGACCAATTGAGAATTTAGCACCAGGTATTGGTACTCATGCTCAAAGGGTAGCAGCAATTAGCGATCGCTTCTCAACAATGCGCTTTCAAGCAAAACTTGAGACTTGGGATAATTTTTCGGGAAGAATCTCAGAATTAGGGGCAATTGCCGAAGCATTTGTGGAAGGGGAAATAAAGCGATCGCCCAGTGTCCAAGGACGGATCACACCCACTGGTAAAGTGGAAATCCTTTCAACTCACGACCAAATTCTCGGAGGCCCAGACGGTCAGATTTATCTTGGTTGTCGCTTCCCGGCTGATGAAAGCTATCGATTGCAATTACAACAATTAGGACTACAAGTTGGTAGAAAGCTAGCAGAGAAAGGTACTTTAGAGCGATTTGGCGTAGATTTTATCACCGTTGACAAGGGTAATGGTGAGTGGGATATTCAGGCGATCGAAATTAATCTGCGTAAAGGTGGCACAACTCATCCATTTATGACCCTGAAATTATTAACAAACGGGCGCTATGACCTTTCTACGGGCTTATTTTATAGTCAGCAAGGTCGTCCAAAATACTACATTGCTACTGATAATTTGCAAAAAGAGCGCTATCAGGGATTATTACCTAATGATTTGATGGATATCATTGCTGAACACAGACTACACTTTGACACTGGTACAGAGACTGGCACAGTGTTTCATCTCATGGGTTGTCTTTCGCAGTTTGGCAAGTTGGGATTAACCAGCATCGGTGATTCTCCGCAACAAGCACAAGATATTTATAATAAAGTTGTCAAGTTTTTGGATGAAGAAACCCGCAGCGACAATCGTGATTTCTCGGCGTTTTCAGATTATTCTTTTCCCGTAGCTTGGGATGAATATATATAGGTAAAAGACAGCTCCGGGAATGAAATATGCTTTATCCATAACCTCTGTGGAGACGTACTATTAGCTGAATTAGTTCTGAATGCGATCGCTATTAGGTATTTGCTGGTTGCTAGGTTCTTTACGAGATTGAGTATAAATATAGGCTACCAAGGCTAAAGTCAGCCCAATGGCCAAAACTACTCCCAAGATTCGCAAAAAATTCGGAGTAATTTTCGTAGTTAGCTGCCCACTTAGCTTTGGTTGGTAAATAGTGTCATCTAGTGGCACTTGTGGTCTACCTTGATTTGATGCAGGTCGTGGTTGATACATTGTCACATCTGGCGGCACTTGTGGTCTGCCTTGATTCGCCCCAGGTCGCGGTTGAAACAATGTCTTATCTGGTGGCACTTGTTGTCCGCCTTGATTCGCCCCAGGTCGCGGTTGAAACAATGTTTTATCCGGTGGTACCTGTTGTCTACCTTGATTCGCCCCAGGTCGTGGTTGAAACAATGTCTTATCTGGCGGTACCTGTTGTCTACCTTGATTCGCCCCAGGTCGCGGTTGATACAATGTTTTATCTGGTGGCACTTGTTGGCCACCTTGATTAGCCGCAGGTCGTGGTTGATACAAAGTCACGTCCGGTTTGCTGGGGTTGGGATTATTCACAGGACTTTGTGGACTTTGCTCAACTGGATTAAACTGCCTCGGAACTGTTTCGTTATTAGAACCTTGGTTGTATCCAGGCTGAAGGGGAGGAACTGTTTCCTCAGATTGGTTTTGCTCAATCGGGTTAAATTGTCTGGGAATAGTTTCGTGATTTGAACCTTGATTGTATGCAGATGGGGGACGGAGAACGGTGTCGTCGTTCGATTGTCTGGGAACAGTTTCGTGATTTGAACCTTGATTGTATGCAGATGGGGGACGGAGAACGGTGTCGTCGTTCGATTGTCTAGGAACAGTTTCGTGGTTTGAACCCTGATTATATGCAGATGGGGGACGGTAAACGGTGTCGTCGTTTGATGGTCTGGGAACAGTTTCGTGATTTGAGCCTTGATTATAAGGTTGTGATTGCCCGCTAGCTTTTCCAGGTAAATTAATAGTGCCTATGACAGATTTGGCAGCAGCTTGCAAAGCTTGATTGAGTTCTTCTACTGTTGCAAATCGGTTAGCTGGGTTCTTGTGGAGGCATTTCATCACCACTGCTTCCAATTCTACGGAATAATGCTCACAACCTGGCTGCGATCTCAGTGGTTTCGGTGGTTCATAGGCATGAGCTAATACCCAAGAAGCCTCGCTGACATGACTACCCTTAATGCTGATTCCAAAGGGATCGGCGGCACTCAGCATTTCATAAAGGATAATTCCTAAACTGTAAATATCACCCCTTGCATCCAGGTTTTTATCGCTTTGGATTTGCTCAGGAGGTGCATAACGAAATGTTCCAATAAAAGTACTGGTGATATTTGTAATATTGGTATTTTCTGAAGATTCACTCCGAATTTTAGCAACACCAAAATCCAAAACCTTTACCCACTCGCCCAAATCTGTAGGTACTAAAAATATATTATCTGGTTTTAGGTCACGATGAACTACCTGAATATGCTCAGTGCTTTTTCCGCCTTCCCGTTGGAGAGTAACCCCTTGATGGGCAAGCTGTAAACCTTTGCAAACTTGCGCCATAATTTTCACCGCCCGCTCAACAGATAGCCGCTTCTCGCGCAGCAGTAATTGTCTGAGCGTTTGCCCGCGTAAATATTCCATTACGTAAAATGGAAAGCCTTCTGGGGTGAATCCACAATCACTAATTTTAACTATGTGGTCACTTTGCAAAGCAGCACAAACTGCTACCTCACGCTCAAAACGCTTTCTCATTTCTTGTGATGCCACCAGCGTATCTTTGAGCAACTTCAACGCTACTTGTTGACCCACACGGGTGTCCGTTGCCAGGAAGACATCTCCCATGCCACCCCCGCCTAACCGTTTGTCTAAACGATATCGCTCGTTATCACCTACCAAGCGACCAATCCAAGAATTTGAAGGAGGTGGGGATTTCATCTGGGGGAACCCATTCTAGTAACTTTAAGGTTTTGACTTTAGCTCAGATATACTACTAGTATTACAAATATTTTGCTTACTTGGTAACTTAGATGAATATTAGTAATATATATTACTTAGCATTTATCTGATTATACTCAGCTTAACATATTACTAACTTAAAATAATGCTAGCAATTTGATAAAATGTTTAAAATTAAGACCTATGGTACTTTAAATTGGTTCCTGATGTGAAGTTAACGCAAATTATACGAAGTCTTTAGCTTCATTAGTGCTGATACTTCGTATGCCATGCGGATAGTCTCTGTTACAGAATATTTAAAGTTTTGCAAAATATATTCTGTCAATGTACTCTGGCGTACATGATTAAGATGTGCTATTGCCATGAGGAACGAGGATGAGTAATGTACTCTCTATAGCCGCCGTGACAGCAGTACTAAAAGTCTTGCTGGAAAATGGCTTAGTCAGCGATCCGATCGCTGCTAGTGTTGGTGATGTGATTGTAACTGCCCTACCGCCCGATCGAATTTCAGTTGAAGCTGACGAGCGGGCTCAAATCAACCTCTTTCTTTATCAAGTAACACAGAACCGCAATGTCGATTGGGTATCTCAGGAATTTCGCAGCAGGCATTCTCGTATAAATGGAAACGCATCCTCTCAGAGCCAACCACTAGCTCTTGACCTCCATTACTTACTAACAGCGTATGGAGCCAAGGATTTTCAGGCGGAGCTTTTATTGGGCTATGCAATGCATTTATTACACAAAACACCAGCCATCACATCGGATATTATTGAGAATACTCTGATAAATGCCTCTACAACCAATACCTCAAGTGCTTTTTCGCAAGCTGTAGCAAGTCTATCTGTACCTGATTTAGCTGAACAAATTGGTCAGATTAAACTGACTCCAGAGTTTTTTAACATGGAAGAAACTTCTAAATTATGGTCTGCGTTACAAACACACTATCGACCTTCAGCTACCTATCTGGCATCAATGGTATTGATTGAGAGTAGCAAACCTGAAAATTCTGAAGTCTACATAATGCCCTTGTCTCAACCGACCATAGAGCAAGTTATGACTCCGGCAAAGACCGATCAAATGATTGTTCCGGGCACAACATTAGTAATTCGTGGTAAACGTTTACGCGGTGAGATTACCCGAATCCGTTTGAGTCATAGGGAGAATTTACTAGTACCTCATGATGTTAAAGAAACACAAATTAGCCTGTTAATCCCATCGGATTTATATGCAAGTGTGCAAGGTATCCAAGTTGTACATCTAACAATGGGCAATGCAGGACAAACAGATTATGTATTTGAATCAAACGTTGCAGCTTTTGTCATCCATCCAATAATTACAGCATTTGTCGCTCAAGTGGAAAATAGCGGCGACAATTTACGCACAGCAGAAATTACCGTTAAATTCCAGCCCAAAGTTGGTAAGGCACAGCGAGTAGTTTTGCTACTCAATGAATTATCAGTTAATAGTCCGGTAGCTTACTCTTTCTTGGTTGCACCACGCACTGAAGACACCGATGCAATTGTTATTCCTGTCAAAAATGTAAAGCCAGGAACTTATATTGTTCGGGTGCAGGTAGATGGGGCAGAAAGTCCACTGCACAGGAAGAATCAGTCTGGAGCTTATGATTCGCCACAGGTAACAATCTTATGAATGCTACAACAAATCGCAATTGGGATGAGGCAAACTACCACTATCTATCAGCAGCCCTTGCCGTGGTGCGTGGGATTTTAGAAAATCATACAGCAAAAGAGCAAAATCAATCTGTAGAGAAAAATCAAGAGAATTTACAGCAAGCGTTACAGAAAGCGGCTGCTGCAATGCCTTCGCCATCCGCATTGGAGAGAGTATGCAAAATATTTAGCCTCTCATCCTTTGAACGTGATTTGTTGCTGTTGTGTGCAGGTATGGAGTTGAATGGAGATTTTGCTAAATTGTGTGCCATAACGCACGGAGATTTACAACGAGCTTACCCAACTCTAAGTTTAGCTCTGTCCGCTTTACCTAATGTCCACTGGGATGCGATCGCTCCAAATGCTCCCTTACGTCATTGGCGGTTAATTCAAATTGGTGATGGTCATGCCTTAACTCTCAGTCCCGTTAGAATTGACGAACGGATTTTACATTATCTCACGGGCATTCAATATCTTGACGAACGATTAGCTGGCATCATTGAACCATTATCAGAGGTTAGCGATTTAGTCCCCTCGCACCAAGATTTAGCAGAGCGAGTAGCAGCAGTTTGGTCGCAAGCTGAGAAAATTAATAGCTTACCAATCGTGCAGCTATCTAGTAGCGAAACTACTAGTAAACGCGCCATTGCCGCAACCATTTGTCAACTCCAAAGTTTAAGTTTGTGGGTAATGCCTGCACAACTGATTCCCTTAGCACCTAGTGAGTTAGATAATCTGATTCGCCTATGGACTCGTGAGACGATTTTAAGTAAGTGTGCGTTACTCATAGACTGCAACGAACTAGATAATAATGATATGGTGCGTCTGAATGCGATCGCTCGTTTTATCGAACGCACCAAGGGCTTTTTAATAGTTACGAGTCGAGAACGGATTGGACTAGGACAACGCCTAGTAGTTAATTTTGACGTACATCAACCAACTAGCAAAGAACAAGGTACAGTTTGGCAAGATGCCCTAGGTTCAATGGCATCACAAATGAACGGGCAAGTTAAAACCCTAGTGGATCAGTTTCACCTAAGTGCAGCAACCATCCGGGCTGCTTGTGCAGAAGCCGCAGGACAGTTAGCACAAAAACCAGACAACGATATCACTAGCATTTTATGGGATGCCTGTCGTGTGCAAGCACGTCCGCGCTTGGATGAACTCGCCCAAAGGATTGAGCCATCTGGTGATTGGGAAGATTTGGTATTGCCAGAGGCACAGAAACAAGTTCTCCGAGACATTGCGGCTCATGTCCGGCAACGCAGTACTGTATATAACAATTGGGGTTTTGCTGGCAAGAGTGCTAGAGGATTGGGAATTAGTGCTTTATTTGCAGGTGCTAGCGGCACTGGTAAAACCTTGGGGGCAGAAGTACTCGCCCATAAATTACGCCTCGACCTTTATCGCATTGACCTATCATCGGTAGTTAGCAAATATATTGGCGAAACAGAGAAGAATTTGCGCCGGGTATTTGATGCTGCTGAACAAGGCGGGGTGATTTTGTTATTTGATGAAGCTGATGCTTTATTTGGCAAACGTAGTGAAGTTAAAGATGCCCGCGATCGCTATGCCAATATTGAAGTTAGCTATCTGTTGCAACGGATGGAAAGCTACCCAGGTTTAGCAGTCCTAACTACGAACTTAAAAAGTGCAATTGATACAGCCTTTCTGCGCCGGATTCGCTTCGTGGTGCAATTCCCCTTCCCCGATACAACACAACGAGCCGAGATTTGGCGGCGCGTCTTTCCCGCCGACACCCCAACCGCAGACTTAGATGCTCTGCAACTAGCCCGGCTAAATGTCGCTGGAGGTAACATCCGCAACATAGCCTTAAATGCAGCTTTCCTCGCCGCCGATGCTGGGGAGGCAGTGCAGATGAAACACTTATTGCGGGCTGCTCAGACGGAATATAGCAAGTTAGAGAAGCCTTTAACTGATGCGGAAGTTGGGGGGTGGATGTGAAGAGGGGAGAAGGCAGGGGGCAGGGGGCAGGGGGCAGGGGGCAGGAGGTAATTTTAGAAGTTGCCAAATTATTTTGCAAATATGCAACGCCATATTTGATATGATGCGTGATTCGTGGGTTTTGTAACTCACCTAAGTGAAGAGTTGTAGCCAGTGTGATTGGTTCACGTTAGAACAACTTGAAGCGGTGCTTGCCAATCTAAATGCAACTTGGAGTGAGCATTACCGCTATTAATGGCAATTTCTACCCAGCCGTGACTGCAAACTAAAGCTAGTATCTCTCCCACGTTGACATCACTGTAAATTTTACAACCTGGTATACTCAACCCAGCAGCTTGCACAGACCAAGTTTTGCCTTGTACGTAACTCGCTGGAATATTGCTCACTAGGTTGCCAAAGTGGTCAATATATTGAATGCAACCCACTACACCATTGCTTGTCTGCTTGCACTCGTCTATATCCAGTTTGACCAAACTTCCTGGGTCAATTTCTTGTCCTAGTTGTTTGAGGGAGACACCACTAGCAAGACTAGCTGCCACTGGTGCAAAAATATCTCTACCGTGAAAAGTTTTGCTTGGTTGAGGAGTTCGCCAATAGTTAAGATTTGTAAGTTCCACGGCTGCAATCGCCGGACTTTGACTAAGTACGCCGCTAAAGATACCATTATCTGGGCCCACTAAAAACCCTTGAGCAAATTCTACTGCGATCGCTCGTCGCTTGCTTCCCACACCCGGATCAACTACTGCCAGATGCACTGTCCCAACGGGAAAATAGGGATAAGCATTCATCAGGCAAAACCTGGCTGCGGCGATGTCTTGCGGTGGAATTTGGTGCGTTAAGTCTATCACCCTCAGCCTGGGGTTGGCTTGGGCTATGACTCCCTTCATTACGCCTACATAAATATCGTGATCGCCAAAATCGCTTAGAAAAGTCATGAGTCGTTGTTGACCTATCCGCTGCTCAGACATCTTTCTGTTAAAATATACAATAAGACATAAAATTCTGTAGCAACAGCTACAAAATATATGCTATGTTAACAATACCAGACATAAAGTGAAAGATTAAAGAAGGTAATCACTATGAATCAAGGTAGACTACAAAGTGCAAGGAAAGCACAAGAAGCTCATAGAGAGAATATTCAAAAAAGCCTAGAGCATCGCCTGCAAGTAGCCAAAGCAAAGGGCGACGAACAGCTAATCCGTCAATTGGAAGCTGAGATGAGGTATTCCAGCTAAATCAAGTTTTCATTGTTCTTAGTTTGTTGTGTAACCCGCTACGGCGGGTTTTTTTGTTAACGATTTTTGCGTAAGTTCTGTAATTATGCGGACATAATAGCTCAATTTGATGTCATGGCATTACTGCAACCGCAAAGCGTAATGGTAAAACTCTTCATTCTTAATGTAATCTTGCGCTTCATAGAGTTTTTGCGCGGTTATGTTAGAAATTTGAGTAGATAGAATTACTCGAATTGCTCCACTTTCTTTTGCATATTCTTCCGCAGCACTCATCAATAATTTTGCAATTCCTCTACGGCGATGCGACTCTTCTACATACAAATCGTTCAATATCCATACTCGTTTCATCGACACTGAAGAAAAGCTGGGATAAAGCTGAGTAAATCCAACTAATTTCCCATTGTCATTAGCTGCAAATACTACTGAATCATTATTGTTGAAACGTTCCTTGAAAAACTCTTTGGCAGCTTCAAGGTTTGATGTCTGATTGTAAAAAATACGATATTTATCAAATAGTACTGAAACACTTTCAAGATGATTAATATTAGCTAAGAAAACTTCCATTAATTCTCCTTATAATTTACATGCAATACTGTTCTGTTAAGTTAAATGGTAGATGAAACCAAGAAAAATATTTGCTTTCTCAATTCAAGTCGTTAATCAGCATTGCCCACCCTACTTGTATTGGAGTTACACTAGGACTTTGGCTAATGGATATAAAGATGGATGTAATTACAAATGAATTTAATAAATATTTTTCTAAATGGAAAATTACCTTGCCAGAAGAGAATATACAAAAGCGTCAGAAAGGTTCAATTTTTCAAGCTGGTTGGAAGATAAATTTTATTTTTGGGATAAAAGATAATGCTGAGTATCTTGAGTATTACGCTATCCATAGAATGACCAATGATCGTCACATCATAATTTATGAAAATGGAGAAAAAGAACATTTAGAGTGTTTAGAGCCTCCTTTAGAATACAGTCCAGCAATTGATGAAAGGCAAAGGGAGCATAATAAACATAACAGAATAGTTAAAGAAGAACTGAGCTATAAAGGCTTACTTTAACTTTCTATACCCCCCTTGCACTTTGTTAAGCTTTTGGTTTATGAGTCGAAGCAACGTGCAATTCTTTCAACTGTTTAGCATCTACACTCGAAGGTGCATCTGTTAACAAACAACGTGCTTGTTGTGTCTTCGGAAAAGCAATAACATCTCGAATGGATTCTTCCCCAGCTAGCAACATTACCAAACGATCTAAACCGTAGGCGATGCCACCATGCGGCGGTGTACCATATTCAAATGCTTCTAAGAGAAAGCCAAATTTACTTTGTGCTTCTTCAGGAGATAAACCAATTGCTTCAAACACCTGCTGTTGAATTTCTCGCTGATAAATCCGTAGACTTCCACCGCCAACTTCCACGCCGTTGAGTACTAAGTCGTAAGCTTGGGCGCGTGCAGTTTTTAAGTCGCTTAAATCATCAGGATGGGGTGCTGTGAATGGGTGGTGTAGTGCTTCTAGACGTTTTTCGTCCGCATTCCACTCGAACATTGGGAAATCTGTAATCCACAGCAAGTTGATTTTTTCTGGATCGATTAAGTTAAATTCTCTAGCGATCGCTTGCCGTAATCTATCTAAAGTTTTATTAACTGTAGCAGCATCACCAGCCCCAAACAAGAGCAAATGTCCAGCTTTAGCACCTGTACGGCGTAAAATTTCTTGTTTTTGTGCTTCGCTTAGGTTATCTTTAATCGCGCCAATGGTATCAATTTCGCCATCATCTCTGACACGGATATAAGCTAAACCTTTAGCACCGACTTCGCTGGCTTCTTTAAATAAGTCACCACCTGGTTTAATGCGGACATTAGAAATTACATCGTTACCGTTGGGAATGGGGAGGATTTTAACGATACCGCCATTAGTAACAGTATCCCGAAAGACTTTGAAACCAGAATCTTTGACAATATCTGAGACATCAACTAATTCCAAACCATAGCGGGTATCTGGTTTATCACTACCGTAACGTTCCATCCCCTCAGCGTAAGTCAGACGGGGGAAGGGACGCTGTAACTCGATGCCTTTAACTGTTTTGAAGATATGGCAAACTAAGTTCTCGTTTAGTTCGATAATTTCTTCTTGGGACATGAAGCTCATTTCCATGTCCAACTGGGTAAATTCCGGTTGTCTGTCGGCGCGTAAATCTTCGTCACGAAAGCAACGGGCAATCTGATAATATCTATCCAAGCCGGATACCATCAGCAATTGTTTAAATAGCTGGGGTGATTGCGGCAAAGCATACCACTCACCAGGATTGACGCGACTGGGTAGAACATAATCCCGCGCCCCTTCTGGGGTAGAACGGGTAAGTATTGGGGTTTCGACTTCGATAAAACCTTCCAAATCTTCCAGATAACGCCGCATGGCTTTGACAATTTGATGACGCAGTTGCAAATTTTGCGCCATGCGTTCGCGTCGCAAATCCAAATAACGATATTTCAGCCGCAAATCTTCCCGCACTGTCTCGGTGTCAGCTACAGAAACTTGGAAAGGTAACTGTTTGCGGACAGCATTGAGGAGTTCAATTTTATCAGCGTAGATTTCTACCTCGCCTGTGGGGATGCGGGTATTCAGCGATTCTTCGGGACGTTGTGTTACCCTACCAGTGATTTCGACAACATATTCATTTCGCAGGGCGTTCGCATGTTCGTAGGAATCTGGGGTGCGTTGCGGATCGCTGACGATTTGGACAATTCCAGTGCGATCGCGTAAATCTAAAAATATCACACCACCGTGATCGCGGCGACGGTCTACCCATCCGTAAAAGGTAACTGTTTCTCCAATATGTTCTTTTCGGAGTTCGCCGCAATAATGAGTTCGCATAAGTGTTAATTATTGTTTCCTGGGCTAGATTGGGAAGAAAATGTCAAAGCCTTCCCATTATCTAGCATCAATAGTAATTGTAGTAGTTCTGGTGCAATAAAAAATGGAATAATCTCACACTATATATATAAGAGAAGTCATAATACCGGAAGGCTGGGTTTTCCATACACAGCCAGGTAAAAAACTATGGCACAGACAGCAGCAATTACCAGCTTAATGGATGCCTAGAAAGGATTTGGTTTAGTCCAAATTAAGGACGAGCAGTTTGTCTCACACCGATCTGAGGGATTAACTGAAATTACTGAAGCTGAAAAACTCCCTAGATGTACTGCGACGCAGATATGTATATCATCGGGCTGAAGCTGATTTGTTGGCAAGGACAGTGATGTTGTTGGTTGTGTCTCTCTTGCTAGCGATCGCAGGATCTTACGATCTTCCCTTTAAAATTGCCGCCGAGTCATCAGTTTACCAAGCGATCGCAAAAAGATGCAAAGAATCTTGCTGCATCTGGACTCAAGCATAAAGCAGAAGAACTTCTGGCAATTTTGGAGCAAAATCTCTATGAGAATCCTCCTGCCTACGAAAAGTTAAAAGGAGATTTACAAGGGGCATATTCTCGGAGAATTAACATCCAGCATCGGCTTGTATATGAAGTGCTAGAAGAAGAGCGAGTTGTGAAAGTTTTAAGTATGTGGACTCATTACGAGTAATATTGATGAAAATTTCACAAAATCGGGAATATTGCACAGCAAAGTCGTATAAAATCTCAGTAACACTAGTTCTCTAAGATCCGTTTCCGGATTCAACCCCCCAAACCCAGATTTAATCTAATTTTCTCAATTACGAATTACGAATTACGAATTACGAATTAGTGATTATGCCGCCAGACTACTCCGGTCAAAATCTCCGAGGTCGCTCTTTTAAAAGTCAAAACCTGACAGGGGCAAACTTTAGCAAGGCGGATATTCGAGGGGCAAATTTTACTAATGCTATTCTCAAAGATGCTGACTTCAGAGGTACTAAAGCTGGACTACAAAAATATTGGGTAATTAGTTGGATAGTAGGTTTATTTATTGTTGCATTTCTATCATTATTTACCTGTGCTACAACTAATGGTTCGACTTGGTGGCGTTTGGGTAATGAAGCATTTGAACAAAATGCTTTCCTTTTCGGTATAGCTATGATTGTAATGTTATCAGTCTTTATTTTAATCACTATTTGGAAAGGACTGACATTATCTTTAGTAACTATCATATTGACCTTGATAGTTTTGATATTTCCAGCTGCAATTAGCTCTATACTGAATTTAAATGAATATCAAGTACTTCGTCGCTGGATACAAGCTCTGATTTTAGCTGTACTTGTTGCAATCTTTATATCTGGAATAGTCGCCCTAACCTTAGTATTATCTAAAATTTTTGTCAATAAATTGACTGGAATTGTTATATTAGGTTTCTTATCTGGTGGAATAACTGGGTCTATAACCAGACTTTTGATTCGAGATGGATGGAAGTATTTATCTTCTGAACCAATATGGTCTTGGAATTGGGCTTGGGTAGATTTAATTTGGGCTTGCTTTTGGAATTTGATTTTAGTACTCTTAGGTAGCTACATAGGATGCCGGGCTTTAGCTGAAAATAGAAAACCTAATTTGATTTTTTCAGTTGCGATCGCCTTTGCTGCAACAGGTGGTACAAGTTTTCGTAATGCTGATTTAACTGATACTAATTTTACTGGTGCAATTCTAAGAAATACGGATTTTAGAAAGGCGAATCTAACACGCACTCGTTTTTATGAAGCTAAAAAATTGGACTTTGCTAGAGTAGACCACCCGATATTAGCTAACCGAGGTGTTCTCAATTTGTTAGTAACCGGCAATGGTAGAGGAAAATTCTATGCTGGTGCGAACTTAAAAGGCGCAAATCTCATCGGCGCAGATTTAAAAGAAGCAAATCTAAAAAATGCTGATATTACAGAAGCCACCTTCCAAGGCGCTTGTTTAGATTGGGCAAATCTAACTCTAGCTCAAGCTGTAGGTACTAACTTCACAAGCGCTCAAATGACTGGTGCTTGTTTGGAAGCGTGGAATATTGAAAGTACAACCAAATTAGATAATGTAGATTGTCGTTTTATCTATCTTCTCGAAAACCCAAAGCCTGAAACCGATGACCGCGAACGCCGTCCCAGTGGTGGCAATTTTCAACCAGGAGAATTTACTAAGCTGTTTCAAGAAGTCTTAAATACTGTCGATTTAATTTTCCGCAATGGCATTGATTGGAAAGCTTTTGTTAACGCTTTCCAAAAAGTGCAAGATCAAAATGAAGACACAGAATTAGCCCTACAGAGTATTGAAAATAAAGGCGATGGGGTTGTTGTCGTTAAGGTTGGTGTAACTGATGGTGCTGATAAAGAAAAGATCCATAGCGACTTTACGCAAAATTATCAACTAGCACTGCAAGCTGTAGAAGAAAAATATAAAGCACAATTACAAGCTAAAGATAATGAAATAATTATCTATCGCCAACAAAGCGGAGAGATGGCAGAGATTGTAAAATTATTAGCGAATAAGCCGATTAATGTTCAAGTTGACAATAAAGTTGAGAATAAAAATATGACTAACAGCAATGATGCCAGCCGTACAATTGAAATTGGCAGTGTTGGCAGAGACTTTAATGCTAGTGGACAAGCTTTAAATTTAGGTGATATTAGTGGTACGGTAACAAATACCATCAACGAGTTACCAGCGTCTCCCGAAGCTGAGAAACCGGGAATTAAGGAATTATTGACGCAATTGCAAGCAGCAATTGAGGCTGATACAAATTTACCTCAAGAAGATAAAGCTGAGGCATTAGAACAGGTGAAAGCCTTAGCAGAAGCCGGGAAAAATCCTCAAGAGGGAGCGATGCAAAAGGCGGCGAAAACAGCTATCAAGATTTTGAAAGGGACAATTTCTAGTTTACCTAGTGCCACAAAATTGGTTGAACAGTGCAGCAATCTGTTACCACTAATTTCAAATTTTTTAGGTTTAGGGTAGCGTGTCAAATTAATACCCGGCGAATGGAATAGTGCCTCCGGCAAGCTACGCGAATGCGGCTACACAAACGAAGCCCGCCTTCACGGACTAAAATAAAATTAAGGTTTTTTATTTAACCCGCGTATTTTGTCTGTTTAGACACGGTTCATAACCCAATACGCTTCGGTTAAGGTTTTTTGATGAAAATTTTAGATCGCAACGACGTGATAAATCGCCGTCAAGACGAAAGACTGATTATTGTAGAGACGGCGATTCATCGCGTCTTCCTGTCTTAACCGAACAGTATTAGTTTCTAACGGACTTTTTAGCTTTTTAGCCGCGATCGCACCCTCCACCAAATTCCACTCAGAGAGTAAGATAAAATTATAAGTAGAAGTATTAAGAATTTTAAAGAAACTAATCAATGTCCAGCATTACTCTTGACAAAAGTAACTCTCATGTCGTCGTTATCGGTGCAGGAATAGGTGGACTGACTGCTGGAGCATTATTAGCTCATAGAGGTTACAGTGTCTTAGTTTTGGATCAGGCCCTCGTACCAGGAGGCTGTGCTTCCACGTTTAAACGGCAGGGATTTACCTTTGATGTGGGCGCAACTCAGGTGGCGGGGTTGGAACCAGGAGGAATTCACCACCGCATTTTCTTAGAATTAGAAATAGATTTGCCGCCAGCAACGCCTTGTGACCCTGCTTGTGCGGTCTATTTACCTGGGGAAAGCACACCGATTAATGTTTGGCGCGACCAAGAGAAATGGCAAGAGGAACGACAAAGACAGTTTCCCGGTAGCGAACCGTTTTGGCAATTGATGGCAACTTTGTTTGATGCCAGTTGGGAATTTCAAGGACGCGATCCGGTGCTACCACCACGTAATTTATGGGATTTGTGGCAGCTAACGCAAGCGGTGCGTCCCAGTACATTAATTACCGTTCCTTTCACTTTGTTTACGGTAGGAGATGCTTTACGGTTATGTGGATTGGGAAATGAACAGCGATTGAGGACTTTTTTAGATTTGCAATTAAAGCTATACTCCCAGGTGGATGCAGACGAGACAGCGTTACTTTATGCCGCCACAGCGTTGAGTGTATCCCAACTGCCCCAAGGATTGTTTCATCTCCAGGGAAGTATGCAAGTATTAAGCGATCGCTTGGTACAATCCTTAGAAAGAGATGGCGGCAAGTTATTAATGCGCCACACTGTAGAAGAAATCAAAGTAGAAAACGGCAAAGCTACTGCTGTAGTCATTAGAAATCAGAAAACTGGCGAAGTCTGGACAGAAGCCGCCGACCACATAGTTAGCAATGTCACCGTGCAAAACTTGGTGCAGTTATTGGGAGAACAAGCGCCATCTGGATATAAAAACCGGGTGGAAAAACTACCCCAAGCATCGGGCGCGTTTGTGGTGTATTTGGGTGTAGATGCCAGCGCGATTCCGCCTGGGTGTCCTCCCCATCTGCAATTTTTGTATGATGTCAATGGCCCCATTGGCGAGAATAATTCCCTATTTGTTTCTGTCAGTCATCCTGGAGACGGCCGCGCACCAGAAGGGAAAGCGACAATTATTGCTTCTTCATTTGTCGATCCTGCACAGTGGTGGCAGACTGAAGATTATGAAGGACTAAAAGAAAAGTTTACCCAAGAAGCGATCGCTCGTCTTGCCCAATACTTCTATCTCAAACCAGAAACGATTATTCATCAAGAAGCCGCAACACCGCGCACCTTTGCCCATTTTACAGCCCGCGATCGCGGTATAGTTGGCGGCATCGGTCAAAGGATTCCCACCTTTGGCCCCTTTGGGTTCGCCAATCGGACACCTATCCAGCATTTGTGGTTAGTTGGTGATTCCACCCATCCCGGCGAAGGTACGGCTGGGGTGAGTTATTCGGCGCTGACAGTAGTTAGGCAAATTGAGGCGCAAATGTAAAGGCGCATATCTATGCTACTTTACATAAGTCCGTGAAATGCTATAAATCATACTTATAACCGATGGCAAACAGGACGCAAAACTGATGAAATAAGGTTAGTGTTGCGAATCTGGAGTAATGACAGACAGAATTTTAATTCTTGGTGGACGGGGGCGGATTGGTAGCAGTGTTGCTCAGGATCTCGCTAACCATACGCAGGCTCAAATTACAATTACCGGACGTTCTGCGGAGTTTGGGAAGGCTGTTAGCTTGTCTTCAGGAGGACAAGTGCAGTTTTTGGTATTGGACTTGGCAGAAGTTGACAAGTTGCGAGATGCGATCGCAAACTCTAACTTAGTCATCCATTGTGCTGGCCCATTTCACTATCGAGATACTAATGTTCTCGAAACCTGTATTGCTAAAGGCGTTAATTATGTAGATGTCAGCGACCATCGTTCTTATACCAGCAAAGCTCTCCATTTTAGTGAAAAAGCTGCTGCTGCTGGTGTGACGGCAATTATTAATACTGGCATTTTTCCTGGTATTTCTAATAGTATGGTGCGTCAAGGTGTTGAAGAATTTGATAAACCAGAAAAGATCCATCTAAGTTATTTAGTTTCGGGTTCTGGTGGTGCTGGCATTACAGTCATGCGGACAACTTTTCTTGGGTTGCAGTATCCTTTTGAGGCTTGGATAGATGGAAAGTGGGAAATAATCAAGCCTTATAGTGAAAGAGAAATAGTTGAGTTTCCACCTCCATATCGACGCACCGGAGTTTACTGGTTTGATATGCCAGAAACCTTTACATTGCCCAAAGCTTTCCCATCAGTAAAAACTGTAATTACTAAGTTTGGCTCTGTTCCCGATTTTTACAATCACCTAACTTGGATTGCGGCACATATTTTTCCCAAATGGTTAATGCAGCGTCGTTACATGATTGAATTTCTATCTCATGTCAGCCATTCGATGACAGATTTCACTAATAATTTTAGTGGAATTGGGGTAGCAGTTCGTTCAGAAGTGACAGGGCAAAAAGATGGTAAAACTGCCGTTTATTGTTCAACGGTAGTGCATGAGAACACAGCGATAGCTTCGGGTTGTGGCACAGGTAGTATTGCTCAATTGTTACTAGAAGGAAAACTCAATAAACCAGGTGTTTTTGCTGTGGAAGAAGCACTCCCAACAGATTTATTTGAAGAAGTAATGCAAAGCCGAGGAATTAAAATTAATCACAGTTGGTTATAAGACAATAAGCTTGGATTAAGCAAAGCGCAACCCAACAAAAGCCCGGAAATGTTGGGTTTCGTTCCTCAGCTCCTAAAAGCTTCAGATAGGTTTAACTGAACTATAGGTAAAAATTAATATACCCTGCGATAGAAGGAAGAACTGTACCTAAACGCTTAGGATGCCTGTGAGTCTTAAATATTGAATGTATTTATACATGACCAAGGCTCATTAGGAAAACTAGGAGTATTATTCCATGCAAAAAATTCGATTAACTTTAAAAAAAGCGTTACGCTCAAGATTTTTGGTTGTTTGCTTGATGGTTTCTATCAGCTTATCAGGTTCATTTCTATTCGTTCAGCAAGCTAGTTATGCAACTACTCTTGAAGAATTAAAGCTAATACCTCCACAGTTTAAACCAAATTCTGAAGAAAAAATTAATCGTGCTAACGAATACGACCCAGGTGTTGGTATTCAAGAAGAAGAAAGACAAAAAGCTTATGAGCAAGCGATAAAAGATTCAAAGAATCTTAATACTATAGAAAAAACTTACGAAAGAAATTTGAAGGCAGAACAAGAACAAAATTCCCCAGAAACTTTTGGTGAAAAAGCGAAAGAAGTTATTGACAAGGTGACAGGTAAATAGAGAATATAGACCTAAGCATTAACCCTTACCTAGTAGATTTGGTGAGTAACATTAAAAGCCTCTATACGGTTTGGAATCATAGGTTTATCAAATTAAATTGTAGGATGTGTTATCACTGGATCGTAACGCACCCTACAAATTTTTTTATTCAAATTCATCAATTGTATCGGGAGGAGTGGTCTTTCTCCGATTAGCAAAGTTGCGCTCATACCACTTCATTAATGGAGTTGCACTAATGCCATGAATAATCACAGAAGCGACAATAGTGGTGTAAGTTATCCAAGCAATTTGTTCGGCAGTTTCACCTTTTAAGCCATTACCAAAAGCATAGGCGAGATAATATAAAGAGCCAACACCACGAATGCCAAACCATCCAAATAACCAACGAGTTTCTGCATGAAAGGTTCGGCGGCGTGAGTCTAAAGGGCGTTTACCAATAGTGCTAATCCAAACTCCTAAAGGTCTGATTATCAAGAATAACAAAATTATTACTAGCAAAGATTGCATAGCATAATTGAGTATTGGCTTTAGCAACAATATTGAACCCAATAGTAAAATTGTTCCAACTTCTAGCAGCTTTTCAACTTGCTCAATAAATTCCAATTGGGCTAGTGGTTTTTCAGGATTTTTGTAACTGCGTTGGACAACTAATCCAGCCACAAATACTGCCAAAAATCCATAGCCATTCACCATTTCTGTTAAGGAATAAGTTATAAGAATTGTGCTGATAGCAATAAAATCTTCCATTAACTTATCGGCGGGACGGCGTTTTTGAATTTTATTTTCAATCCAAACTATAGATTTGGCAACAACAATCCCCATAATAATGCCAACTGCGATCGCCCAAATTAAATCAACTGCAATCCACTGTTTCAACCAGTTACCCCAGTTGTCATCTTTTAACGCATGGAGACCAAAATAAACGAAAGGGAAAGCTAAAGCATCGTTTAACCCACCTTCAGAAGTTAAACCAAATCTCAACTCATCTTGGTCATTTATATCAGTCAGTTGTACTTCTGATGCTAATACCGGATCGGTCGGTGCAAGAATTGCTCCTAATAAAATTGCTTCTCCCCAACTCATCCCTAAAAATAATTTACCCACAACAGCCAGAGCAAAAATTGAAATGGGCATCAAAAATACAATTAATCGCACCGTGATATCCCAAACCCCTAACCTTAGAGGACGGACAATTCTTAAGCCGCAACTAAACACAGAAATAATTACTACAAGTTCTGTTATTTTTTCCAGTAGTTCGGCATTAAAAACTTCATCTCGACGTAATTGAATCAGTCCAAAGGCATAAGGGCCTAGAAAAATACCAACTATTAGGTAGATAATGGCAAAAGAAAGAGGTAGGCGAGCAATCCAACCTGACCCTAATGTTACCATCAGCAGAAGTAGACCAATTACAAATAGGTCAATAATATAGATATCTACCATATAGCGATTTGTATAAAATTAAGCGTTACTTTGTAAGCTTAATTGCAATATTTTTTTATTAGCATTACCTATGGGCAGATTTTCTGGAATTAAGGATTAGAGATTTAGATGCGCCACCAAATTAGACAAAAAGGGAATAGATAAAGCAGTTTTCCCTTGCATTAAGTACAAAGCTACAATTTTTGAGGTATGAGGCGGGAGATAGAAACATTTTTATATTTGATGCGTGAGTCTTGTATTTTCTACCTCACTTACTTGCAAACTGCTGTAAGTAAGTTGGCACAATAAAATCAAACTATGTAAAGAAAAATCAACTAGGCTAAAATCCTTATACTTATTGCCTGTTGCCTTATCCCAACGACAATTATTTACACCCACTTACTTAAATTTAGCATTAGCTTTGCCCAACCTAGACATCGCACTTCGATTCTTCGCATCTGCCCTTAAAACAATGGGATGTAGCACGCGAATATGGTAGCAGCACACAGGTGTACTACTTTTTCACTCAGACATAGCTTTTTAGTACAAATATACTATAATAGATATAGCGTCCACAAAGCTTAATTAAATGCCTAACGGCTGTGTGAAAACCTTCTGGAAGATGGATTCAAGGGTTAGTTCGATGATGAAGCATTACATTCTCAACCTCAATCCGACTGCCAAACATGAATGGGATCGGTGTATTTTACGCGATCCGCTAACTGCCAAACGCCCAGACATTGCTAAACTAATTGCTGAAGCGGTTGGTGCTGATACAGGCAGTTATTTAGTGAGCGTGAATATCGAAGTTCAAGTTTTGGAGCAAGCCGCAGTCCCTCAAGCAGAACAACTCTCGCTTTCGTTTCCAGAGGTGAGTGTGCAGTCACAACCACAACTTCGGGAAGCAGCTTAATGCGATCGCTTGAAACATCTGCATAATCAATTTAGTGTAGCTAAGTTGAGAGCAAAATTAGCGTAGCTTGCCGCCGTAGGCATCGCTCAACAACTCATATTATTTAACCAGACAACGCAAGACAAGGGGCTTCCAAAAAACAAATTATCCAAAATTATTTATAGGGGATCTTGTCCAAGATCCCCTATTTCTGCCACCGTGTACTAGTAGTTCCCAAGTGAACTTGGCGGGGTAAAGGGTAAGGGGTAAGGGGGAAAGGGTTTAAATCCCTTACCCTTTCCCCAGTACTCACAAGCGTATTTTTGGGTTGGCAGACTACTAGAATTTGTGCGACAACAGTTGAGCAATTTGCTGATTAATAGTTGCAACATCAAAACGCCGACTAGCCGTAGTCCTGGCATTATTGGCTATAGTTGCAGTTATTTCCGTTTCCTGAAGACAGGTGATAATCACCTGTGCAAGTTCTTGGGGTTCTCCTGGTGTCACTAGAAAACCATTAAGTCCATGTTCTACTAATTCCATTACACCCCCAGCTTTTGCTGCAACTACAGGTTTTCCACATAGCATCGCTTCAACAATCACTCTACCAAAGGGTTCTGGAGAAGTAGAAGTATGCGCCACCAAGTTACAAGCTGCCATTAACTGGGGAATATCTGAACGAAATCCTAAAAATTTAACGCGGTTTTCTAATCCCAGATCGGCAACTTGTTGATGTAATTGTTTGACATAATCTTGTTCGCCAAACAGTGCATCCCCCACTAAAATTACTGTCACCTCTGGCGGACATTTGGCAAGAGCATCAATTAAAATATGCTGTCCTTTCCAAGGTGCAAGACGGCTAAAGTGTCCGACTACAAATTTTCCTTGCAATCCTAATTCTTGCTGTAATTGATTAATGTCAGATTCCTCAGTCTGATAAATTTTTGGATCAAAGCCGTTATAGACAACTTCGACTATATCTGAGCGTCCCCCCGCTTGCAGAAAGGCTGTTTTACTAGCTTGGGAATTAGCAATTACTAATGAGGCACAACGATTAGCTAAGTTAATAGCAATACGAAGATTAGTTTGGCTAAAATGTTCTGTGGAAAGAATATCATGTAAATGATAAACCAGAGGACGACGACTAAAAAAACTTGCTAATGCTCCGACAACTAATGCTTTCTGGGTGTTGGCATAAATTAAATCGTATTCACGCGCTTTTTTTATTACTTTAGTAATCAAAGGTGCAAGTTGTTTTAAACTCTTTAATCCTTGTGCCAAACTGCTTTCTTTGCGAACTTGAATTGTTTGAGTTGCCAGAACTTCTACTGGGATATGATTTTGCTGTAGTAAATCTTTAAATTGTCCATCTGCAAATAAACCTACTAAAGCGTTATGAGAGTATGGTTTAGCAATATCTATTAAACATAATTCTGCACCGCCGGGTTTACCACTTTGGTCTAAGAAAAAAATTTTCATAAAACTTCCTTATAATACAATACGATTCAGACGCGATTTATCGCGTCTCTACAAAGCAATTTTTGCATCTCTAATTTAATTTAATAGAACATTCCGTACTTGTTGAGCGATTTGATTCCAGTCGTAGTGTGTAGTCGCGTAATGACGACAGGATTCTCGTGAAGGTATGGGGATGTTTCCCAAAAGCACTTGTTCTAATTTTTCAGCAATAGCTGATGCTTCTATTGAAGTAGTAATTAAATCAGGTGAAAACTCTGATAAAATTTCTGGCATTCCGCCAACTGGGGTACATAAAACAGGAGTACCACAGGCTAGAGATTCGACTATTACTAATCCAAATCCTTCAAAAGATTGACTAGGCATTATAGTCAATTCAGCAGATTGATAAGCTATAGGTAATTGCTCATCAGGGAGAAAACCTAAAAATTTAACGTTGTCGTCTAATCCTAATTCTGTCGCCTGTTCTTGTAGTGCAGCTTGAATGTGACCACGACCTGCAATCGCTAGCCAAACATCTGGTATTCTGGGCTTAATTATAGCCAAAGCTTGTAATAATTTATCAACTCCCGTTCGATGTACTAAACGGCGCGATGTAAATATAATCCGACGATTATTTGGCCAGCCTAGCTGTTTACAAGCATCTTGGCGGGATAAATTTGGTTGAAACCAGTTAATATCAACACCACCAGGAATAATATTAATTTTGCTCCACGGTACTTGATATTTATCATGCAATATTTTACCAAATGCTTTGCTCAATACAATGAAGCGATCGCAGTGATTATATGTGTTTTTTTCTATTAGATGATGCTTGATTAAAAGACTGAGATTCTTATTAACTACCTCTTGCTGACTCTCAGAAGCCCAAGGTCCATGAAAATTAAAAGTAACTGGTACTCCCTTTGGTAAAATATCTAAAAGTGGAAAGCTATATAATGCAAAGTGTAGATTAATAGCATCTGGCTTGTTTGTTCTTGTTTTCTGGAAGTTACTGCGAATAGACCATAATCTTTGCCAAATAGCACTATCGGGAGAAGCCAAGTTAGTCAGCTTAATCGGCGAATTTAATTCAACCTCCGGTAGACCGACTCCGCATAATTCAACCTGGTCTTTATTGGCTGCCAATTTATGAGTTAGTTCATACATATACCTTTCTAATCCTCCGGGATTTTTGGGAAACCAGCCTAATCCCAACGTGAGAATAGATGCAGATGATGAAGCTAAATTTTCTGGTTTATTTTTCACTAATATGTCTCCTATAAATATATGAAAATAGTAGGGATGTACAACTGTAAGCCGCTACACGATGCTCCAAAGATTAATTAATAGAATTTCCACATCCACATTCGCAATAAGATTTTTATATAGAACACCAATTTATAAACTATTTATATGTCAACGTCAACAAGGGATAAAACCTTGTGTTTTTATGAACTACATAATACTGGTTGTGATATATATGATACTTACTAATTAGCAAAGGCGAATGCTAGATAGAGAGAGCCAAAAATCACTATAAATTAATAATTATAGAAATATTATGTATTAATATCTACCATTCTTGCTGATCAAACAGTAGCTATTAATACCTTCAAAAAGGTTTTATAGATATTGGCTGAAAAATTAAATAATAAAAGTATTTTTGTAAAGATACTGTAAAATCATCGCTCACTTATAATAATTATATTTTTTACTGATTTCCTAAAAAATGATTGTATATAAATAATTAAAAGCTAAAAAACTATATGATAAATAAATTAATGACGAAGTTAGGAAAACTTCGTCATAAGCTTAATCAGCACATCAAAAAATTATCTAAACTTAGATATTTACAAAAAAGTAAAACCTTCAACTTTTTACTCAGTTTGACTGTTGGAGTCATTGTTACTACCCTTGGTATTACAACAGACTGGGCAACAATAGAAACACCCACGCTTACATACAAAACATCGTGGACAAGTAATTCTTTTGACAATACAAATCTGCTGGTACAAAACAATACTGAAACACCCACGCTTACCTACAAAACATCGTGGATAGGTAACACTATTGGTAGTGGAAATCTACGGATACAAAACAATATTGAGGCAATGTATGTTTCTCCTGACGGCACAGTTTATACCAACAGCCATTGGGATGAGGCGGGAATGGAGGCAGCCATATACAAAGATGGTAAGGTTATTGGTGCTATTGGCGATACTCACGGCTGGAGTCGTGGAGGTGGTATCGCTGTAACAGCAAATAGTAAATATATTTACCTTGCCATGACTCAGGGATCGAAGGGGAAAACTGACGAAGATTACCCCCCTGAAGGTACAAGTTGGCATTGCGTTAGACGCTATGATTTGTCGGGAAAACCTGCACCGTTTCCTGAAGGGCGTGGCTGGGATAAAAGTATGTTAATTACCAGTACTAAAAGTGAAGTAACTGGATTAGCAACAGTAGAAAGCGAGTTGTATGTGAGTGATTTTGCTGCTAACCGCATTCGTGTCTATGATACAGATACGATGAAGCAAGTACGCAGTTTTACCTTTGCCAATCCGGGAGCAATAACTGTTGATCCACAAAAAAATCTGTGGATTATTCAAAGCAAAAATGGTAGTAAACCTGCCAAAATTTTACATTATTCCCAGAGTGGAAAGCAATTGCCCGAACAGATTGCAGATATCGTTGAACCAACTGCGATCGCAGTTGATCGTCAAGGTAAGCTGTTAGTGGCAGAAAATGGCCTGCGTCAGCAAATGTTGATTTATGACATCAAAGATCAGCCAGTGCAGACGGGTAGTTTTGGTTCTAAAGGTGGTATCTATACAGGAATTGCTGGTGAAGTTGGAGATTTGAAGCTTTACGGACTTACCGGAGTTGGTGCAGATGCTTCAGGTAATATTTATATCAATAGTAATGGTTTCAACAAATCAGGAACAGATTTACGGAAATTTTCGCCATCGGGAAAACTAATATGGCGATCGCTAGGATTGATATTCGTCGATAATGCAGATGCCGATCCTAAAACTGATGGTGTAGATTTATTCACCAAACAAGAACACTATCTCATGGATTACAGTAAGCCTGCTGGTAAGCAATGGACTTACAAAGCTTACACCTTAAATCCTTTCAAATATCCTCAAGATCCCCGCCTGCATACATCGCCTGATGGAACCTTTGTGCGCCGCATCCAAGGGAAGCCGTTTTTGTTCCTCACAGATATGTACAACAGCTTCCTGCAAATATATCGTTTTAATCCAGACAAAGACGGCAAAATTGCTATCCCAGCCGCAATGTTTGTCGGTAGCAATGGCGCAGACAAACCATTTATTGCCGGAAATTGGCCGCCGAATCAACCACAAAAAGGCGAATGGATCTGGCGCGATCGCAACGGTAATGGCAAATTTGAAAAGAACGAATATGACACCAGCAAAGATTATCCTTATATCGGCGGATGGTGGGTAGACAGCAAAGGAGATGTCTGGAAAGCTTTGCGAACAGAAGATGGCATTCGCCACTATCCTTTACAGGGAATAGATGCTAAAGGCAACCCCATCTACAACTATGATTCGATGGAAAAGCAAACTACTCCCAGAATATTTAACGACTTGCGGCGGATCGAATATTTCCCCGAAACAGATACTATGTATTTGTCAGGCTTTACAGTAGATCACCCCGCCTTCGGTGATGATACTGGAGTTGCTGGATCTGAAATTGCCCGTTTTGACAATTGGAGTAAAGGAAATCGTATCCCCAAGTGGCGAGTTGTGATTCCCTACGACACCACCGGCAAGCGTGAAGTGTCTACAGCAGCCATAAGTGTGGCGGGCGATCGGGTATTTGCCGTGAAAGTCAAAACCGCAGAGGTATATGTCTATAATGCCAAGACGGGAGCGCAAGTACAACAGTTAAAACCAGGCCCAGAAGTTGGCAGCGAAAGTGGCTGGATTGATATACCTTATGGTATCCGCGCATTTCGTCGTTCAAATGGTGAGTATCTGGTATTTGTGGAAGAAAACTGGAAAGGAAAAGTGATTATGTATCGGCTAGCAGGTTGAATATTTACTAGCTGATTTGCAATCTTGGTTAAAAGGGCAAAGAAATCAAACTACCTCTTGCAGCTTTTGACTGAGATACATCGCAATTCCTTTCTCGTAGTAAGCGGCTTCATTAATAAAAATAGGATAAACAGTAGACTCTCCCTCATAGAAAATATCTTTTCCTGCAAAAGTTAGAAACATTGGATCGCCTGGATTTAGAGGTTCATAGTCTCTAAACTGAAGCTGGGGATGAATCATGGCTTGAATCTCCCCACTTTGCAGCCCGCCGTAAACATCGCTTCTAGGATAATCGATAGTTTCAATATATTGATAGAGTGTAAGCTGGCTGCTTGTCTGCGGAATATTACCTTGATTGCACCCTTCAAAATAGTCTAAAATTGCATAAATAAGCTGCTCTGTTTGCTGAAATAATTCGGCATTTAAAATATTCTGAGCCACAGCACCAACTTCGATAACAAAACCCAATTCGCACAAAGAACGAAGAAAACCACCTTCTTTAGATTGCTGATTCACAAAAACCTTTACCATCGGATTGATAGAACTTAAATAAGCAGCTAACCGAAGTAAGAAAGGGTTCAGATCACAAAAAATCAGACTTAACCCCATGTTGGCAGTTGTGCTGTGCAAATCAATAATTACATCTACAAATGGCAGATTTTGCGGTTGCAGTATTTGTTGGATTGCTTTCGCGCGCGTATCTTCATAACTTGAGAGTTGAGGATTTTGTAAACCTTGATTGGTGAAGCAACGGTTTAAATCTCTGTCAATGTATCGTTTACCTTCTTCGATAGCTTTAAGATTGCCAAGTAATAGCAGAGTTTCAAAAGTTATCCTATTAATTAAATTTGGATACTGCTGAAACTTTTTGACTAGATATACTCCTGTTAACTCATTCCCGTGGTTTCCTCCAACGATCGCAACTCGTTTAATCTGGCTCATAACAACCTCACTGTCTCCCCTACGGTTATCGAGAATAGTGCAAGATACAAGATAGAAGTATAACTGTTGCTGACTAAATCTTGTAAAAGACTGACGCGATTGCTCCATGTTCGAGCCAAAATGTGATAACTGTTAAGCTGTTAGCTTTAGCACAAAAGGGGTGGAAATTTATGGAGTATAATTTTCAAACGCTCGCTGAACTTTACAAAAACGCCCTCCTCAACGACGTACTCCCATTTTGGGAAAAATATTCTCTCGATTGGCAGCAAGGTGGCTATTTCACTTGCCTAGATCGCTACGGCAAAATTTATGATACAGACAAATTCATCTGGCTGCAAAACCGCCAAGTGTGGACTTTTTCGATGCTTTATAACCAGCTAGAAAAACGCGAAAGCTGGTTAAAAATTGCCAGCAATGGCGCTAATTTTCTTGCCCAACATGGCAGAGATAGTGATGGTAACTGGTACTTTGCTCTCACCCGTGAAGGAAAACCACTGGTTGAGCCTTACAATATCTTCTCTGATTGTTTTGCAGCGATGGCATTTAGTAAATATGCACTCGCTGGGGGCGAAGAATGGGCAAAAGATGTGGCCATACAGGCTTATAACAACGTTTTACGCCGTAAAGATAACCCGAAAGGCAAATATAATAAAACCTATCCCGGCACACGCCCGATGAAATCATTGGCTGTACCAATGATTTTAGCCAACCTGACTCTAGAAATGGAATGGCTGCTACCAAAAGAAACCCTAGAGAATGTTCTAGCTGAGACTGTCAGTGAAGTGATGACCGATTTTCTCGACCCAGAACGGGGACTAATGTACGAAAATGTTGCCCCCGATGGTTCCCACATAGATTGTTTTGAGGGACGGCTGATTAACCCTGGTCACGGTATTGAAGCTATGTGGTTTATCATGGATATCGCCCACCGGAAAAACGATACCAAAACTATTAATCAAGCTGTTGATGTGGTGCTAAATATCCTAAATTTTGCTTGGGATAGCGAGTACGGCGGATTGTATTACTTTATGGATGCAGACGGTCATCCTCCACAACAATTGGAATGGGATCAAAAATTGTGGTGGGTTCACCTAGAGTCTTTGGTTGCATTAGCAATGGGCTATCGCCTGACAGGGCGTGAGGTATGTTGGGAATGGTATCAAAAGATGCACGATTATGCCTGGTCACACTTTGCCGATTCAGAGTACGGTGAGTGGTTTGGCTATCTCAATCGACGCGGGGAAGTATTGTTAAACCTCAAAGGTGGCAAATGGAAAGGATGTTTTCACGTACCGCGTGTATTATATCTTTGTTGGCAGCAGTTTGAGGCATTAAAGTAAGTTGAGCTATCTCAGCAAGTAGATTTTTCTAGCTAACCACTTAGCTAGGATTTATTGGAATTGAAAGTTTATTTGAAGTAAATGCACTTTATAATGTGTTGTGAATAAAGAGTTAAAGCCATTAGCCATCTGAATTAAAGCTTTAATTTTGTTTTAATTACTGCCTCATCTCTAAAGCCTACTAACACTGCTGTTCCATCTTTAACGAAAATTGGGCGTTTTAGCAGCATTGCATCGTTAGTAAATGCGTCAATCCACTGTTGATCAGTCCAAGTCTTCTTTTCATCTCCTAAAGCTCGATAAGACTGACCGGAGGTATTTCGCATGGAAGCAGAACCCAAAGACTTCATCCAATTTTGGATCATCTCACTGTTGGGTGGAGTTTCTTTAGTATTGATGAATTCATATTCAATGCTATTGCTTTGGAGGCACATCAGAGCTTTTTTGCAAGTGCCACAGTTGGGAATTCCATAAACTTGAATGGACATAAAGTAGTTACGCAATAATTACCATTTTTATACATCATATAATCGATGTAACCCTTATTTTAAGTTTTTTGAAAGTTTAGATTTTACTTCTTGTGGGTGCAGAGAGTTTATGAGAGTTTTGAACAGCAAGCACTACCCAGCCAAGATAAAATAAGGAAAATATATTATGGTATATGCACAATCTGTAGTTTTAATAGCATTAGTATCTCTGTATTCGTTAAGCACGTACAATTTAGGTCGGTTATTACCCACATTAGTCTGATTGTTATTAGTCAGAATGAAGTGGTGCAATAGATTGCACTGTTACCAAAGCTAAATACAGAGGTAAACTATGTTTCCTTTTTGGGGTAATCCTTGCTATGGAAGCGAACCTATTTCGCACAAAGCTAGCTTAGAGCGGAAATTAAAATTCTTGATTTGGATACGAGATGATTTAGAGTCTAAACTGGCTGGCATTAATGCTTCTATTGATACCATTCGGCAGCAAATAGAACGCTCAGACTCAGCTACTTAGAATTTAATTTTTGCAGAGATTTGTACTTCAAACGACATGCTTTAATTTTATGCTTCGATAGTTGATCGGGAGCGATGTCTACGACGGGCTACGCCTACGCCTTGCAGAAAACCTTAAAAACACGTAGAGTTTGTCATTAGACATCGCTCAAGCTGCCTTTGCCGTTAGTTACAGTTTGGGTGGGTTGAGTGACGGGAACCGTTACAACTATAGGAACTTGTGAAATAGATTTTTTACTCGTACTCCGCTTTCGGTTAGAGCCACCTGCTTTTGAATACTCCATGCTGTTTTTGCCGTAGACAGTTGCAACTGCACTAAGCATCCTTTCAGATAGTTCCGAGAGTTCTCTGTCCATCTGATTCATCGTCTTACGAGATTCCTCAAGATTAGACAGAAGCGTATTATGGGCTTCTAGTGTGGCACGAGTATTATCAATGAAGCGGGTATAAGCTTCAATTGTTAATCCGTGCCCTAAATCCAAGTTCTCATTAATGGATTTAAGCAGTGCAAGACGGCGTTGAGCTTTGTCCACAGCAGCAGAACCGCGAGTTTTTAAAGACATGGTAGATATTTCTTAAATAGTTCTATTTCAACATAGCGGAATGCCTTTCTACGTGAGATGAGTAGTTTTGTGGATTTAATTAAGAGTTAATATTGAGAGTTTCTCTGTATTTTTACTACTCCATCCACCTGTATTTGTCTGTTGTTTCGGGATGAACGCAATCATTTATGTAACAGCGTCCTCCGAAATAGCAAATGTTGTCGCCGAAATAGCAAATGTTGTCGCCGAAATAGCAAATGTTGTCGCCGAAATAGCAAATGCGATCGCTGAAATAGCAAATGCTGTCGCCAAAATAGCAAATGCTGTCGCCAAAATAGCAAATGTTGTCGCCGAAATAGCAAATGCTGTCGCCGAAATAGCAAATGCGATCGCCGAAATAGCAAATGCGATCGCCGAAATAGCAAATGCGATCACTGTATAGAATAGTGAGTGCCTTAGCGTTCCGCAGGAAAGCTATCGCTTTACAAAAAACCTCAAAAATAAAGCGATCGCTAGAATGCCCTATCTCTTCACGGCAATGGATGTATAATTACAAATCCTGAAACGTAGATAATTATTTCTCCCCTTTCCCTGCCTCTTATGGCCATGAGAGGACTTGTACAAGTGTGATAATTGGTGAAAAAATTGATCGCGAGAGCCTAATCAGGTATTCTCGTTTGCAAGGGACGCACGAGGAAATAAGTGAAAGTTTTAGTTATAGGTAATGGAGGGCGCGAACACGCTCTGGCATGGAAACTGTTGCAATCTAAGCAAATTGAGCAAGTTGTCTGTGTACCAGGGAATGGGGGAACAGCAAGTATGGAACGTTGCCAGAACTTGCCCCTAGGAGTAGATGATTTTGAAGGCATTAGCCGATATGCCCTAGAACATGGCATAACTCTAGTAGTAGTTGGGCCAGAAGTACCTCTATCTAAGGGAATCACAGATTACCTTCAAGATAAAGGATTGATGGTATTTGGCCCAGTCAGAGCGGGAGCGCAAATTGAAGCGAGTAAAGCTTGGGCAAAAGCCCTGATGCAAGAAGCAGGGATTCCGACGGCACGGGCTGCGGTATTTACGGAGGCAGGAGCAGCAAAATCTTATGTCAAGTCTCAGGGAGCGCCAATTGTCGTTAAAGCTGATGGCTTGGCAGCTGGTAAAGGTGTGATAGTAGCTGAAACAGTTGCACAGGCTGAAAGTGCTGTTGATGCAATTTTTCAGGGACAATTTGGTAGTGCTGGTGAATTTGTCGTCATTGAAGAATGTTTAATTGGGCAAGAGGTATCAGTTTTAGCATTAACCGATGGATTAACGATTCGTCCCTTGCTGCCCGCTCAAGACCATAAGCGAATTGGTGACGGCGATACAGGCGAGAATACTGGTGGTATGGGAGCATATAGCCCAGCACCCATTGCGACACCAGAGTTGATGGCACGGATTCAAACAGAAGTTTTAGAAAGAGCGATCGCCACCTTACGAGCTAAAGGCATTGATTACCGGGGTGTGCTGTATGCTGGCTTAATGATTGCACCCAATGGCGACTTGAAGGTTTTGGAATTTAACTGTCGCTTTGGCGATCCAGAAACCCAGGTGATTTTGCCATTATTAGAAACACCCCTAGAAGAGTTACTTCTAGCCTGTGTACAACAGAGGTTAAGTGAATTACCGCCCATTGCTTGGAAAAAAGGAACATCTGCCACTGTCGTTGCCGCTTCAGGTGGTTATCCCGGAGAATATGAGAAAGGTAAGGTTATTACTGGCATTAGCAACGCAGAGATAACAGGAGCAACTGTATTTCATGCAGGTACAAAATTAAACCAGCAACAAGAAGTTGTGACAGATGGGGGTCGAGTATTAAATGTGACTGGAATCGGAGAAAATTTTGAGCAAGCGATCGCCCAAGCATACTCTGGGATCAAATATATTCAGTTTGAGGGCATATATTACCGGAGAGATATCGGTCATAAAGTGGTGAGTGCGAAGTAGAAAACGAACGCTATAGTAAGCGATCGCATTGAACATATATTTGGACTTACACAAAGCTAGATGCTGTAGGGGCAATTCATGAATTGCCCTTATTGGCTATTTATTATTTGCGTAAGTCCTGGAAAGATAGTATTTTGGACTGCCTGTGCCACAGCTATTGCTGCTCGGTCGAAGGCGTGACATCGGCGGATGGAGAAACTGAAACTTTGAGTTTTCTATGGAATGCTGGGACGATCACCCTGCTTTACGGATTTAGAATTGCTCGGTTTCTTTTAATTAGGCGCTCTTACCCCATTTTGTCCCAATGCAGAATAGTCTCTGGCTGGGAAGAGGCTAGCTTGACCATTTGCATCATAATTAAATCCTTGGACAGGAACAATTTGCTTGAACGTAATCCCTTGAGCGGGAGCGGGTGATATGCTTGCGTTTCTCCCATAAGCATCTGTATAGATTACTGAATTTGCAGAATTTTCAAATGCAAGACCAGAAAAGTGAGTTTCTATTTGAGTTGTTCCTCGGAAGGGCGATCGCGGGTCGTCCCACTCGACCTTACTACCAGCAGCTAATGTTTCTTCGCAAAGTAGAGTTGTAGAAAGAGGATGTGTCGGGTCGTAACAGCTATTCACAGTCCTATTGATCTTCGTTGTGGTAGACGGATCATAAAAACGGGAAGGATTTGTGATCCTAAAGTAAAAACTTTTTCCAACAAAGCCAGTAAGCCAATATTCACTATTTCTTGTATTTACATCTGCCGTTTTTTGATCAACTGTCCCACGCTGGTAACAACCAGCAGTAGGAATGGCGCGATGGGCATCACCATAGGGTTGATTCGTAGGGGAGGGAGTAATACCAGGATTTACCGATAAGTCACACAAAGAAGTTTCAGGTTCTTTAAATTCTCCGGCAGCACCAAACAAAGCAAAATGCTTTAAATTGAAAGGCTCAAGCCCATCACATTTACCAGACACAAACATTTCATGGGCTGTATTCACTAGCGCATCCGGCGAATGTGTACCCATGTGCAGTTTTAAGCTCACGTCACAGGATTTAATTAAACTGGTGTTGCTTTCATCGAACATCTGCCAATTGTTGGCAACAAGAACCTTATGACCAAAGTGATCTTCATTTCTATGAAGAGATGGATTAGATGGATTATTAGTTGCTAGTTGCTCATTTACATAGCCAAAAGCTGGCATCCCTGCAATATTAAATGCCTCTGAACTGAGCGGATCATCGCCATGCTCGTGACCGTATGTACAATACGTATTTGTTTCAGGGTTGAAATCTACAGGTGGATGCCATGTGGGGTATACTTTGCCATCCTCGGCCTTGGTAAAATAAGTATCATGCATCCACTTGGGGCATTCCCATGTTTTGCCAGGAGACCATAGCCCATAGGATTTGGCCAGAATCTGAGAACTGGTTGGCAGTAGGTTTTGTGTTCGTATCGGTTTGCCAGAAATAGGAATAACAGGCGAACCTTGGTTTACATTATTGTTGGATTGGATTTTTTGTATCTCGTCAATTTTTTGCACTGTATCCTTTGCCCAGAAGGCAAACCAATTAAAGCGCATAGAACTGTTAGAGCCTGTAAACCTAA
>NZ_JACJSH010000054.1:0-48643 GCF_014698055.1 Nostoc sp. FACHB-133 | reverse complement strand
TCATCAATTAAATTAACAAACGTTTCACCGATAGCTTGGTTGTGAAGACCTGGAAGAATAATTAGTTTTTTGAAGTGTCGGCGTAGATGAGCCAAACATTTCTGCTGGGCAAAAGCTGGATAGGTCGCAAATGCTTTTTGACCGCAGTAAACACAATCTTCTGGACGTAAGATTTCATAACGATCTACTCTGCCAAACCCTTACGCGTTTTTCCCTGATGCCCTGGTTGCCCGCCTGGTTTTCTTTTGGGATCATTCGATTCTCCGTCCAGGGATGCTTTTTTGTTTTCGCTCTTTTTTAGGACATACAATTTTACTTATTGCAGAAAGATATTAGGGTAATTTTCATAAATTAAGAGCACAATTTAGTGCAACATAAATTTTAATACATTTAGTCATACTTTTGTCACAATTTTGCAATAACTTTGTCAATACAACGTGTGATGCTATAGCTCTGGCTTCGGAAATAGTCTCAGACTAAACCCACACACCAGAATCTACAGAGGAAAATCTACTTAAGGCACAGTCCCTTATCAAGATGACTCTTCAAATAGAAATTGCAAAATCTCATACAGTTGGAAGGAACAAGAAGATGAATTGGAAGGTAATTGCTTTGCTCCCTGCTTTGACTCTAGCTACTGCTATGCCTGCTTACTCTTTAACTAATAATAAAAGCCAAACTTCAGCTCCTGCTACCCACATTGCCCAAAGTACTCAGCAAGGCAACACCATGAAAAAACCTAATGCTGTACCAAAGCTTAATGCCAAGCACAAGTCCAATAATGTGGCAAAGCGTAGTACTGGTACTGTACTAACAGTAGGTAGCAGGGGAGAGACAGTGAAAACTGTTCAGAATTCTTTAAAGCAACAAGGATTCTATACAGCAAGTGTGAATGGTGTGTTTGATAACAAGACTCGGGCCGCTGTGATCAAATTTCAGAAGTCTAAAGGATTAAGAGCAGACGGAATAATTGGACACCGGACTTTAGCGGCTCTGAAATAAAACAGTTTACTAATATCCTCATTGCTGAAATACCTGAAAGACAAAAGGCTAGGAAATAAATTCTAGCCTTAAAACAGTACACCAACTTGTTCTATCTGCGTAAGTTGGGAAGCCACTGAGCCCTTGCGGTTTTCCAACTTGTACCCCTACCTGATTTTCAGTTAGCGGGACTTAAACATAAATGGAGATAAAAACAGAGTAAAATGATTTATTAGCATAAGACATCTCCAAAATAGTAACATTCTGTGGTAAAAGAGCATTAAATAGCTTTTTTGACACAGAAACATGAGCAACATACTTAATCATATTGAAGAGAATCCTAAAAAAACAAAGCGGTTAATTGGTCTGGAATATGAACAGTTACAAAAATTAATTCAAAATACGAACGATTACACTATGAAAAACAAGAGATATTAGAATCCAAAAAAGTGAGAATTATTGCTGGTGGTGGAGGCCGTAAACCAAAATTATCGCTCAAAGAACAAATAATTTTAACTTTGGTTTATCTCAGACATCTGACTACATTTGAGCTTCTTGGTATCCAGTTTGGTGTGAGTGAGTCCACTGCAAATGATACATTTAACTATTGGTTACCAATACTCAGAGAATTGCTACCATCGAGTTTAATCGAATAAGTAAAAAAACGAATCTGACTTGATGATAGTTAAAGAAATACTTACGGATTATGAATTAATTGGAGATAGCTATGAACAAGTGAGGGAAAGAGCTGGGGAATAATAAAGAACAGGAAAAATATTACTCTGGCAAGGCAAGTAAACATACATTTAAAAGTCAGATAATTATCTCGCCAGATGCAAAGGATATCGTTGATGTTGTAGCTGGCGAACCTGAACCAAAAAGCGATATAACTTTGTTCCCTTGAAAACCGCTATAACTTTGACCCAAAACAAAAATTTAAGGGAGATTTAGGATATCTTGGAGAAGATTTAATTGACACCCCAATTAAAACACCAAGAAATGGAAAGTTAACAATTGACCAAAAAAAAAGAGAATAAGGAGTTTTCATCCAAACGAGTACTTGTTGAACATCGAATTCGTTCGGTAAAAATATTTCGAGTTGTTCAAGAAAGATTTCGGTTAAATCCTAAAAAGTATGCTGAGGTAATTTTGACAATTTGTGGAGTAGTAAGATTACGAATTGGGGCACTTGTATTACCAGCAGAAATATACGCGATCGCCTGATTTGAAAATGAATGCACATCACCAGATTTTTTGTCGGATTATTAACAAAAAACATCTCAACCCCCTATTCTATCGTCGAAACTCGCTGGATTGCGAAACTGGTTATTGCACTCTATAAGTTAGTCACAGAAATACTTGGGCGGTTTTCGGAGATGTCTAATAGACTTATTCTGCTTTACGCATATAATGCTAAAAACCAGAGTTTTGGTGAGGAACCGAAAGACTCTGGTGAAGACAAACTTTCCTCCCCATCCGCTGCTTTCCAGATGCTATCAAAAGTCAAGGAAAGTCAAATCAAACCTTTAATTTGGTCGCCTCCAGCAACTTAACGCTGGCATAAATAGCATCAATATAAGGTGTGGGAATTTGAGTAAGTTTTCCCAATTCTGCCACCGCGCCAACAATAGCATCTATCTCCGTAGCGCGTCCGGCTTCGATATCTTGTAACATTGATGTTTTATGGGCACCAACATTTTCTGCCCCATTAATTCGCTGTTCTAAACTAATACCAAACTTTATACCCAAATTTTCTGCGATCGCTTGAGTTTCTGTCATCATTTGCCGCGCTAGTTCACGCGTGAGGGGATAGCGGCAAATATCCTCCAAAGTAGCACCAGTCAGGGCACTGATCGGATTAAACGCCACATTCCCCCACAACTTAATCCAAATTTCCGTGCGAATTTGATTGCGGATTGGTGCTTTGAATCCTGCCTGTTTTAAAGTCTGTGCCAGTAATTGGATGCGATCGCTTTTACTACCATCGATTTCACCGAGAGTAAAGCGATCGCCTTCAATATGCTTAATTACACCTGGTTCAACTATCTCAGTTGCCGGGTAAACCACACAACCGATGACACGTTCAGCACCGATACTAGCTTCAATAATCCCATCTGGATCGACAGATTGAATCCGCGTACCTTCATACTCACTGCCATGTTGACGAAAGTACCACCAAGGAACGCCATTTTGGGCTGTCACTACCATTGTGTGAGGATTGTAGAGTGCAGGGAGAAAAGGTGCGATCGCAGGCACACTGTGAGCCTTAACAGTTAGAATTACTACATCCTGTAGCCCCGCTTCCTGAATATTGCTAGTTGCCAAAAACGGAGTAGCAATTTGGCTAGAACCGTCTGCCATGAGCAACTTCAGACCATTTTTTTGAATCGCCTCCAAATGGGAACCACGTGCAATTAGCGTCACTGCTTCACCTGCCAGTGCCAGTTTTGCCCCTAAATATCCACCGATTGCACCTGCGCCAACAATACAGATTTTCATTTTGTTTAGGGATAGTTAGCAAATAATTAACTACTTATTTACCCTCAAACAGGTAGGCTTTGCATTGCTTTCAGTAAATCTTGATGAACAGATTTTGAGGCAGCTATTATCAATCCAGGCAGACTATAGTTTTGACAAGTATGCAATGGCGGTAAAGTCGAACCGTCCAGAGTAGTTACAATCCAACCAGCCTCTTTCGCAATAAAAGCGAGTGCAGCAACATCAATAAATTTACCCGATTTAATCACTGCTCCACTCAAGTCACCAGTGAGAATACCATTAAGATTAGGAATTTGAATATCACTAGAGTAATCAGTCGCTATATCGATTACTTGATATCGATCTTTTAGTAAATGTCCAATAGAATTCATTGCCCATCCCAACAAAATAGCAGGTTTGGCAGATGTTATGTGTAATGGGGCACAGGCTTCTAGGCTCATGTCCAGAGTTCCTTTAAAAGCACCTTCACCTCGAAGCGCATAAAAATAAATGTTTTGGGCAGGAGAAATGGCAATTACGGCCTCAAAGTCATCTGAATTTAGAATACTGAGAATAATTTGGTAATTAGAATGTCCATCCATGTAAAACTTTGTACCATCGATTGGGTCGAGTGTGACTAAATAATCACCTTCTGAACCGAGTTCGGTAGCACGAAAATACTTTGTGTTGTTAGAACTTGCATACTCTTCTCCATAAAAGCGAATATCTGGAAAAGTGCCCAGTAATACTACTTCTACTAGATTTTGAATAGCCACATCCGCATCAGTAAGTGCAGCACTAAAAAAGTTGTTTCCTTCTCCTTTGGCAGGAAGTGCAGCAATTTTTGGTTGAAGAAAATGGGCATAAGCTGCTGCTACTTTCAGATGGGGGAGTAAAGTCTCCAAAATTAGTCGAGTAGTTGGTGTTGTGGACATTGCAGCAAACTCCTTTCAGAAATAATCTACCGTTGGCAGGGCGATAGAATTCTTTATCTAGACAAAATTACGGTATCATTGTGGTGCAATGATACCATAATCTTTACCAATCTACCGGACGTTCAAGGAACTACGGCACTGATTGCAGAAACTGCTAGTTAATGCCTATAAATGTAAAAGCTGTTGCTGCTTCAGCAGGATTTGTAGAATTGGGGGTGGCTGTTTTTTATTTAACTTCTGAAAATAGCACCAAAAGCCCCTGGCAACTTCTACTGAGTTAGAAGAAGATGCGATTGATAATGTTCTAAATGCAACATTAACCAGTTTCTAATTATCTGAAATGGGTACAAGAATTATTGAATGCTACTGGCAAAGTCGTATTTGCCCCCACGTTCAAGAGCGCGTTTGTAAGCAGGTCGTGCATGGATGCGTTCGATAAATTGCTGAATCTTCGGTCGGCTTGAGATGAGTTCGGCTTCCATAGCGACTATTTCTAAAGGAAAGCTCATTTGGATATCGGCGGCGGTGAATTCTTCGCCTACAAACCATGTACTTTTACGAAGTTCACCTTCTATATAGTCAAAGTGAAGCTTAATCTGGGGTGCGATAAATCCTTCGTTTACGCTGTCTCCTACACCAAAACGGTTAAAGACGAGATTCATTACCAGAGGTGGCATTGCAGAGCCTTCGGCATAATGCAGCCAATAAGTGTAGCGCAGACGCTCTGGTGTACCAGATGGCGGGATTAGCTGACCATTGCCATAGCGTTCGACGATGTATTCAATGATAGCGCCCGACTCAGCAACAGTATTTCCTGCATCTGTGATTACTGGTGACTTGCCGAGGGGATGGACTTCACGCAGGGATGCTGGTGCCAGCATCGTCTTCTGGTCGCGTTCGTAGAACTTAATTTCATAATCGATCCCTAATTCTTCAAGCAGCCATAGCACGCGCTGCGATCGCGAGTTGTTAAGATGATGGACAACGATCATAATAGCTACTTTTTTACAATGGAGTTATTACTGACTTTTCATCATCTGAAACTACCATCAGCTGACTAATTATTCATCTATCTAATGGTTTGTTTTGCGTAGAGCTAAATCAAGCACTGATTTCTGGATTCGGAATTCTTCTTCAATTTCCTCCTACTGTGATTCAACAATTCGTGGGAAAAAATAACCACTACCTCTTGCTGTGATAATCAACTCTGGTAAGTTGGGGTCATCTTCTACCTTTGTCCGCAACCGGGAGATATGCACATCTACTACACGGGTGTCTAAATGAAGTCCTGGTACGCAACCCCACAATAGCTGCAACATTTCTAATCGGGAAAAAACTTTTCCAGAATTGTTCACTAACAACTCTAGTAAGCTAAATTCCACACCTGTCAGGCGAATGCGTTGCTCATTTTTATAGACTTGCCGCTTATTTGTATCAATTTTGAGATTGCCCACATGAATAATCGTGGAATTAGGAGTGGTATTGACACTAGTTTTATGGAAGCATCGCCTTAGTATGCAGGCAATCCGAGCTTCTAGCTCCTTGGGAGAGAAAGGCTTTGTCATATAGTCATCAGCACCTAACTCTAGCCCAGTAATTCTATCGGCTACGTTTCCCAAGGCTGTAAGCATAATAATTGGTACATCTGACTCTTTCCGTAATTCTTGGCATACACCGTAGCCATCGAGCTTTGGCATCATCACATCCAAAACTATTAAGTCAGGAGTGGATACACGAAAAGTTGACAAAGCTTCTTCACCATCGCTAGCTGTGACGACATCATAGCCAATCATGGAAAGACGCGTCTCTAAAATCCGACGTATGCTCGCTTCGTCGTCTACTACCAGGATTTTTCCTTTATGACCTGACAAGTTTCTCAATGCTCCTTTACAGCGAGAACTCTTAACCCTCTATTATCAGGCTTGATTGAGTCTAAAACACAAAACGGCCTTGGACTTACTCTAAAGCAGTAGTGTAAATTGCTCAAACCATCTGTGCAAAATTATGCTAAGGCATCTGTACCAAAATAGAGATTTGCACTCAATTAAGAAATTCCTCAGCAGGGGACTCGTATTTTCCATAGATTTAGTGTATCTTGTTTATTCCGTGCAATTATTAACACTCATTTTACCCACGACTTTTTACAACTCTGTTGTCATCCGACTTTTCAGCCAATGGCTTTGATATTCAGTGAATGAAAACTTTTAATTAATAGATATGAAGATCATCAAAAAATCTGACACGCTGACCCTGAAGAAAATGATGGAAATCCAAGACGCTGAAGACCAAAATCTTCAAGCTGATACCGTCAATTTTTCACCCCCTGTGGTTGATGAGCAACCAGTAGCGATTCCAGAGCCGAGAGAACCCGACTACATTCCATTGCGCGATAATCCCATAGTCCAATCTGTTGGCAATTCCGGCTGGCAAATTTCTGATATTTGGCGGGATATCCGCGTAGATGATTTTTGTAATTTTGGATAACTGTCAACTGTGCTTGTTGAAACTGCTATAAAGCTTTTAACGTATAGGTACTTTGTCAACCTCAAGACTTTAAGGTAATTCCGAATTTATCTTTGATTTTGACTTGGATTGATTGGATCTATGGGTGGTTTATTGTTTTACAATCTTCAACCATCTTTAGTCAAGTTAACTGTATTTCTGGTGTAATCGCCCGGCTCAAAGCTAGCAATTATTTACAATATCCATTCAATACTGTTTTGAGACAGCTTATGGCTTGGGAATCTTGCCTGTTAAAAGACGGGCGAGGTTCCTATGCTTGTTCTATTCCAAATAAAGGATTGCATAGTATAAATGCGTCTCCCGACTTTCAATACTATTGGATGTGACAGCGACCGCTCTAGCGTTACAGCTTCCTTCCAACCGCTTATGTATGTGTAATCGATGAATGCTTCTGTGGGGTTTAGATTCGTTGGATAGCCATAAAATAAAATCGGCTTTTGCTGGTTGTCTTCGGTTGACTAAGTTCTGGTCTGGTTTTCCTGATAGTTTGAAAGCTTATTGAGTTTATAATATTTTTTTTAAGAACTATTACACAAGCAACTCAGCCCTATGATTATTCTGATTCATAATGAAACTTTAGGGATTTAAGCCAGCCCGTTGAAAGATTGTGTGAGGGGTAATTTCCAATTCTGGTAGCAAATTATCAGTAATTACTTGATGAGATCGGTAAGTAATCGGCAAGGAAGATGGCGCAAATACAGTTACAGTTCTAGCTTTTGTATCAACCACCCAAACACGAGAAACGCCAGCATTCAAATAATCAGTTGCTTTTTCGGCAATTTCACCAAAAGTTTGACCAGGTGAAATGATTTCGATGACTAATTCAGGTGCAACAGGACAAGCTTCGTCTAATAGCCAATCAGCAGGAAGACGGTTATAAGAAATATAGGTCAGATCGTCCACAGGCATCCAATCTTGTTGATTTCGTGTTAGTTTAATTGCCCATTCAATCACAACCCGACCTTTTGCTTGTGCCCATGCAGACAATAGTATAAATAAAGCACCAGTAGTCGAGCTATGAAAAAATTTTGGTGACATTTCATTATCTTTATACTTGGGTACAGCTTCACCGTTAACAAACTCGTATGTAATATCTCCTTCGGGAAGTGCGAGAAATTCTTCTAGGGTTAGGCGTTGATTAGAAGACTGAACCATAGATATTATGTGGGTAAAAGATGCTTACTTTTAGTTTAGGCGATCGCAAATATTAGAGACTAAGCCTACTTATTCCTTATTTTCAGCATTTTCGACAGTGCTGATGGGGGATGTAAGCATATAAATTACATGAGTCAATATTATTCCTTATGGTCTTGAAGTGAACCAAGGCTTATGCAAAACTTGAGATCCTTCGCTTCTAGCCTACTTTTAAGGAATTGATCAATGGCGCGTCTAGCCCTGCTGAGTGTATCTAACAAAACTGGTATAATTGACCTAGCCCGTAGCTTGGTTGAAGAATTTGACTTTGATTTAATCAGCAGTGGGGGAACAGCCCAAGCACTCAAAGATGCAGGACTCCCTGTCACCAAAGTTGCAGATTACACAGGTTCACCAGAAATTTTAGGTGGTCGAGTCAAAACCCTACATCCCCGAATTCATGGCGGAATTTTGGCGCGGCGAGATGTTCCCCAAGATATTACAGATTTAGAAAATAACCAAATTCGCCCGATTGATTTAGTGGTGGTCAATTTATATCCTTTTGAGGAAACGATCGCTAAACCAGGGGTAACATTATTAGAAGCTGTTGAACAAATTGATATCGGTGGCCCTGCTATGTTACGGGCATCATCGAAAAACTTCGCCCATCTCGCTGTATTATGCGATCCGGCACAGTATGACGAGTATTTAGAGGAATTGCGCCAAAATAACGGCATAGCATCCCTAGAGTTTCGGCAAAAGGCAGCTTTAAAAGGATTTTCGCATACTGCTAGTTACGATCAAGCGATCGCATCTTATCTCGCAGATACACAGCAGTACACCCTTAGCGGCACACAATTGCAATCTCTGCGTTACGGCGAAAACCCTCATCAACCCGCCACCTGGTATCAAACTGGTACTACTCCAACGGGATGGACAGCCGCGACAAAACTGCAAGGCAAAGAACTTAGTTACAATAACTTAGTTGATTTAGAAGCTGCACGCCGAATTATTGCTGAATTCACAGATACCCCAGCCGCAACGATTATCAAACATACAAATCCCTGTGGTACGGCACTGGGAAGTACGATTTCCGAAGCTTATCAAAAAGCTTTTAATGCTGATTCTACTTCTGCCTTTGGTGGGATTGTCGCACTTAACCGTCCGATTGATGCGGCTACGGCTAGCGAGTTAACTAAAACATTTCTTGAATGTGTGGTTGCACCAAGTTGTGATGCCGAAGCTCAAGAAATCCTTGCCAAAAAATCTAACGTGCGGGTTTTGACTCTAGCTGATTTGAGCAACGGCCCTAAAGATACCGTAAAAGCGATCGCAGGTGGTTTTCTCGTCCAAACTAGCGATGATGTAATTGCTGATACTAGCCAATGGCAAGTTGTGACTGAACGCCAACCCACCGACAGCGAATTAGCCGAATTACTGTTTGCTTGGAAAGTTTGCAAACACGTGAAATCTAATGCCATTGTTGTAACTAGCGATCGCACTACAATAGGAGTAGGTGGTGGTCAAATGAACCGCGTCGGATCAGTTAAAATTGCCCTAGAACAAGCTGGAGAAAAAGCCAAAGGTGCAATACTCGCCAGCGATGGATTCTTCCCCTTCGATGATTCCGTGAGAACAGCCGCAGCCGCAGGAATTACAGCTATTGTCCAACCAGGGGGAAGTCTGCGCGATAAAGATTCAATCAAAGCTGCTAACGAACTGGGTTTGCTGATGGTCTTAACTGGTGTACGTCACTTTTTACACTAAATTATTGCTTACCAGATGTGCAGTTGAGAAAGTGTCATACAATATACTTTCTTTATAATTGAATTCGTGATATCTTCTACTTGTGTGTGAGGAGCAAGTTAAAAGTAAAAAGCGTTTGGGGTGGAAACACGGCAACACTCCCAAGCGCTTTTTAATTGGTCAGAAATTGGATTGCTTGTGCAGTTTTAAAAATGTCACTCAATATACTTGCCATTAAATAGAAGTAGTGATATGGTTTATTTGTGTGTGAGGAGCAAGTTGAGAATAAAAAATGCCTGGGGTGGAAACACGGCAACACTCCCAGGCATTTTTTAATTTGCATATAAAAATTGGATTGTTGGTACAGTTTTAAAAGTGTCACTGACTTTAATCGCCTTTTCATTGAACCAGTGATAGTATTTAGCTGTGTGAGGAGCAAGTTAAAAATAAAGAGCGCCTGGGGTGGAAACACGGCAACACTCCCAGGCGTTTTTTAATTGTTATGTAAAAACCAGCACTTGCAGATCCTCTGGAATTATTGAGATAATAAGCTACAGTCTAAAATCCAGTAAACCTCACACCAAATCAGAAATTCAGGTGCAAATCAATCGGCTGACTGAACAAATTCAATTCATCATCGAAATTGATCGATTGAAGCATATAATGCGGCAAACCCTACTTATGGATGGGTCACGCCGAGAAAATAGTGCAGAACACTCTTGGCATTTAGCTGTAATGGCGATCGCCTTAGTAGATTATGCCCCAGACGGTGTTGATATATTCCATGCCATCAAAATGCTGCTAATCCACGATTTGGTAGAAATTGATGCAGGTGACACCTTTTGTTACGATGTGCAGGGTAACGACAGCAAAGCAGTAAGAGAAGCACAAGCCGCATTGCGTTTATTCGGACTTTTGCCAGCAGACCAAGGTAGCGAGTTGCGTTCACTCTGGGATGAGTTTGAAGCAGGAGAAACACCCACCGCCAAATTTGCCGCAGCCTTAGACCGTATACAGCCTTTGCTGCATAATCAGCAAACTCAGGGTGGGACTTGGCGTATTTATGGCATTAGCCGCAATCAGGTGATGAAACGGGTTGCACCAGTAGAAACAGGTGCGCCGGAACTGTGGCCCTTTGTCCTGCAATTGATTGATGATTGTGTGACAGCAGGATATCTTAAAGATGATGCTGCCCTAATTACTCAAGATTTTCGCGCTGAGAATTGTTAGCTTTTTCATAAGCCTAAGTGTATAGGTTCTAAAATCGTTTCTTTAACCATTTCATCTATAGATTTTGGGTTGCGGAGGTGAACTCACAACCTTTTGCAATTGCTCTCCATTTTGTTGGAGATTAAGTGCAGTTCTATATTTGCAAAAGAGTCTACACTAAATGCCTGATTAAATACTTAAAAAGTGGGTGACGAGGGATTTGAACCCGCAACCAATAGATTAAGAGTCTACTGCTCTACCGTTGAGCTAGTCACCCACACGAATAACTATCATAGCACAACTTCTGAGAATTTAGCTAGTGATACGCCCAAAAAACGAATTAAAGGGGGAATTTAATGGTGAAGGTGGTTTGACCGGCTCCACTCTCTACATAAATTGAGCCGCCTAAATGTCTGACCATTTTCTGCACTAATGCTAATTCCAGTCCAGTGCCGCTGTGTTTCCAAGGATCGTGTTTGGAAAGGTGATAAAAAGGCTCAAAAATGCGTGACAGTTCATTGCTGGTAAGCTCTAGTCCAGAATTGCTAATATTAAGCTCTACTGCATCCCCTCTTAAGTGGGTAGAGACTGTGACTGATTCACCTGCTGGGGTATATTTGCAGACATGGTTGAGTAGTTCGGTGATAATCCTCTCCATATCTGTGATATCTGTCTCTAAAGGCGGGAGTGCGCTATCAAGACTCAGTTTTAACTGCTGTCGCTGACAGTTGGTGAGGTCTCGAAAAGACTCGATAATGGGCTGAAGCCAGCTTTGTAAGTCAATGGCAATCAATGTTGGGGGTTCGGGTTCTGCTTCGAGATATGTGAGTTTGAGTAGATCGTTAATTAACTTGCTTTCTCGCGCACACTCGTTATGCAGAATCTGCAAGAGTTGTGGAACTATTTCTATCTCTAATATTTCTGCTGGTGTTAAAACACTTTCGAGGGTTTGGACTGCAAGGCTGATGCTAGTTATTGGGGTTCGCAGTTCTTGAGAGAGATTTCGGAGAAATTGGTTTTTGAGCCGATCGCAATTTTCTAATTCTTTTACCTGTGTCTGGGTTTGTTGGTAAAGTTGAGCTTGGCGAATTGCGATCGCACATTCATTGGCAACCTGCTGCACTAACTCAATTTCAAATTCATCAAATGCCTCTTGTGATGGTCTTGTTAACCAAAGATTTCCCAAAATCCCTTGAGTATCGAAAATTGGACAAGCCATCTGGGACATAACCAACAACTTTGGTTGCCATCCAGGGGCAACTTCCAAAAATTGCAAAGGTTGTTTTTGCAATAAGGGTTGATAAACTTCCAGACGGTCTGTAATCTGTCTAGTCAGTTCTTGACACTGCGGTAGATTGTTGATGCTGTACTCGTAGGCAATAGTTACCAGGGTTTGACAGGGGCTATAGAGTTCAATTTGGCAACGTTCAAGGTTCAGTAACTCTGTTAATTCCTGAGTGGCAGTCTGCAACACCTGAGCTTCATCCAGATGATCGCGGATTTGTTCTGTCATCCGTCGCACCAAGGCTTCAAAGTTTCGTACCTGCTGCAACTGATTTTTGTGCTTCTGTTTTTGCAACTCCATCTTGGCTTTGAGATCCTTAAGCTGCTGACGAAGTTCTGCTTGTTGCACAGCAATGCCGATTTGAGTTGCCAGCTGTTTGAGTAAGCCAGTTTCTGCTTGCTGCCATTGACGCGATTCCTGGCAATGATGGGCAATCAATAGCCCCCACATATCTTGCTCTTGGAAAATCGGCACGACTACATTGGCTCTAATCTGCAAAGATGCCAGGAAATCTATATGGTAAGGATGCAAGTCTGCTGCATAAATATCCTCAACAACTTGAATGCAACCTTGCCCGTAGTTTTCTGGATTGCCACTAAAGCAGGGATCGATGATGTTTTTTCCCAATAGTGAATCGCTTGCAGCGACGCTTGCGGCAACAATTACCCCACTGCCATCAGGCTGGAAGCGATAAACTAGAATGCGATCGCAATTCAAAAATTGCCGCAGTTCAATTGTTGTCTGATGCAGAATTGTCTCTAATTCTACAGATTGGTGAATTCGTCCGGCGATCGCTTCTAGCAATTGCTCCCGTTCAACCTGGAGTCCGACTGCTTCTTGGGCTTGCTTCACAGGGGTGATATTGCTACTAGTACCAATCAGTCGATAAATCCGGGAGTTAACATCCCTTAGTGGCGTGAGAGTCGTACTCCACCAAGTAGTAACCCCCTGGAATTGCAAACATTGTTCGTAAGAAATAGTTTTACCAAATAGCACACAGTCAGCATAGTGCTGACGCACCCTCGCAGCATCGATGGGGGAGAGAATATCCTCTGGTTTTTTGCCTCGGAGATCATCTGAGCGAATGCCTATCCACCGCTCATGAGTGGGATTAAGTGCCACATACTGAAAATCTCCATCCTCTAGAACATCTACTACAAATATTGATGCCTGCACAGAATCGTACATGCTCAGTAGAAATTGCTCACTACTATTTTTCTCATCTACTTCCGTGCCAAAGATAATTTGAGGGGGCGATAATTTTGTCAACTCCATAGTTGATTCTGCTGGATTTTTATTCATGCGAGAGTCCCTTTCTGGTATTACTGACTCTTCTAGGCGCTCTCTTATCGTTATGCTTGTAGTAGATGCACTTTAGCGCCTATAGCAAAGTATTGTCAGCTGTTGCTCATCGAAATTTAAATCTTTCTCTACTTCTGGTCAGAAATCTAGGAAAGCTAATAGAAGTCAGCTTAACAAATCCTGCTTTTTGAAGGCGAAAATACATTTGCAGTTGAGGGCAAATCTAATGATTTTTTGAACAGTTTTCCAAGATTTTTGCATATACTTAAGTACAATTATCATACTATAACAATTAATTTTACAATTCTTAATAAAATTATTGGGCGAGGCTGGGTAATAGGAACTCACGACCGCAATTTATGAGCATTCATTCCGGTGAGGATACCAACTAGCAGCCAAGTGATAGCTAACCCCATAACTTCGCCTAAAAATAATTGCGTTAAGTGGTGCAAAATCATCCCCACAGCAGAACCCACGGGGACAGCAACAGCCCAACTTACCGAAGAGACAAATATCCATCGCCACGCCACAGGCTGGGGAATTGCTAACCATTGTGTCAATCCAATTCCCAAGCCGCCAAGTGCGCCATAAATGGCTCCCGACAGGATTCTCGAAGGAAGAATCTGAATGCTGGGTACAATCCAACCTACCGCACCAATACCGATCGCAGTGATGATACTCCAACCCAAAAGACTTGACAAAATCCACCTGATGCAAAATACAGGTTCTTTGAGAAGACAACCTTGAGGAAGTGCGATCGCAAATCCGCCGATAGCTGCTTCTACCACCCCAACATCTGGCTGATCGCCAACTTCAATAAAAAGTAAACTCAATAAAAAACCGCCACAAGTAGCGATAGTCCACAGCAGTGTAAAGCTAAATCTAGTATTTTTCGGCGCGAATGGCATCAAAGTTTTTTTGGTTTGAATTGTCTGACAGTTCTAGCATTAAACATCTCAAAAAAAGCTTTGCGTCGCTGTTGGGGCGATTCCGGTACAATGTAACCCCAGAGACTCTCCCAGTAGAAAAAGGACATACCATTAAAATTGCGATCGCGTACTGCTTGAACCTGTTCTCTAACTTGTGCCATTTTCACAGGATTACGCACCGTTCCTGTTGATATACCAATTTGTACAGGAATTAGACTTTGAGCCAATTTCACAGATGGTTGTTCTAATTGAGCGATAAAAGAGCTTTTATCATTTCGATAAACTTGCAAAATTAACTCATTAACTAAACCTTTCTTTACCCAATTCTCCCAGTCTTGCAAATAGTATTTGTAGGCAAAAGCTTGATAATTTGGAGATAGGGATATTTTGACTTTGGGTTTCACCGCCTTCACAGCTTGATAGAGTTCTGCCATGAAATCAGTAATTTTGTCTGCTCGCCAACGCATCCATTCTGAGTTAAAAGGGTCGATGGGAGGACTTTTACCTTTGTGTTCTTGCTGGTAAAGTTCAATCGTGAAGCGATCGTAGCCAAACTGTACAGGCATCCCAAAATGATCGTCAATCTGAATACCATCCACATCATAATCCCTGACTACTTCCAAAATTAGCCCTCGGATAAACTCTTGCACTTGCGGATGTAAGGGATTCAACCAAGCCAGCTTACTTACTAAACTATTATCAATTTCTTCTGGTGGTGCATCTTGGATAGACTTTAGACCTTCTTGTCCAATTGTTAACCAGTCGGGATAACGCCTTGCTAATTGTGAATAATGCGGTGTCATAAACCCATATTCAAACCAAGGAATGACTCTCAAATTTTTCCTTTTGGCAAGTGTCACTATCTTTGTTAAAACATCCTGTCCACCGTGCATGAAATTGAGAAAAGGTTGAGTATCTGAGCCTGTAGTCATTTCAGCTACAGCACTTTTATAAAAAGTATGTCCTCGGTTCCAAACTACAGGATAAATTGTATTAAAATTGAGGGACGATAATTGGTTTATAGCCCGATTAATACCCCAAGGGACAAATAGTACACCACTAGCAACATTAGTGAGCCAAACGCCGCGAATTTCTGTAGGTAAAGGAATTATTTTTTGGGAATAAACTGGGAGTGAAGAAACTGAAGAGAATGAAAAAACTGTTAAAGTGGCTACTAATCCCAAACACATTAAGTAAGAAACACAACGGCGAGCAACCCGATTCATTTGTAATCGTGACCTAGTGCGATCGGAATATATATAACTACAAAATAAAGTTGTAATCCTCCGGATTATGTAAAGAAATGATGATTAACAACTCAGAATTCAGAATGGGCTAAACGCCCCGCTACCGCTAACAGAATTCAGAAGTCAGGAGTCAGAATAGTTGAAAGCATACGGAGCCAGTTTTGGTTATGAATATACTTAACGATACCAAAACCTAATAAATTAGAATTCCAAATTCTAATTCTTACTCCTAATACCAATTTTTTATGAAGCTGCATATAATTCGATCCCCCCTAGCCCCCCTTAATAAGGCTACGGTGTACACACAAGTCTAATTACCCCCCTTAATCCCCCCTTGGAAAGGGGGGAAACAAGAAAATCTAGTTCCCTCCCCTTTCCAAGGGGAGGGTTAGGGTGGGGTAAAACCTTGTTTAATCAACTATTTCAAACTTGTGTGTACACCGTAGCTTAATAAGGGGGGAACCAGAAAAACATCTATCAAAGTCCCCCTTTTTAAGGGGGATTTAGGGGGATCAAGATATATGCAACTTCACATTAAACTGGTATAACTTCTAATTCTTAACTCCTGAATTCTGAATTCTTTCTTCTTAAAATCTTTCTACACCTTCAAATTGCTTGACAGCAGACGCATTTGCTGCTTCCCCACAAGTTCGTGGTGTGGGGAATATCTTTTCAGGATTTGCTAACCCTTTAGGATTAAAAACTTGTCGTACCCATTGCATAGTTTCTAAATCAACTGGGCTAAACATCTGTGGCATATAGCACTTTTTCTCCGCACCAATGCCATGTTCACCAGAAATACTGCCACCAACTTGGACACAAAGCTTGAGAATTTTTCCACCCATTTCTTCTACTTGCTCCAATGCTCCAGGCACAGAATTATCATAAAGAATTAATGGATGAAGATTGCCATCACCAGCATGAAATACATTAGCAACACGATAACCATATTGTTCACTTAATGCCTCAATTTCATGCAGAACATAAGGCAACTGAGTCCGGGGAATTACACCATCTTGCACATAATAATCTGGACTTAAATGCCCAGCCGCAGCAAAAGCAGCTTTACGTCCTTTCCATAATTTCAATCTGGTTTCTGGGTCACTAGCAGAAGTGACATTTCGCGCCCCATTCTTTTTACAAATTTCAGTCACTCGCTGCTTATTTCCTGCAACTTCCACTTCTAAACCGTCAATTTCGATTAGCAAAATAGCAGTAGCATCGCGGGGATAACAATTTGTGGCAACAACATCTTCAACTGCATTGATGCTGAAGTTATCCATCATTTCCATACCGCCAGGAATAATTCCAGCGCTGATGATATCAGAAACAGTTGCTCCGGCAGCTTCAATACTGGTAAAATCTGCCAACAGCACGCAAATTGATTCTGCACTTTTGAGAATTCGCAAAGTAATTTCTGTGGCAATTCCTAAAGTGCCTTCAGAACCAACAAACACACCCGTTAAATCATAACCAGGCATTTCGGGCATTTGTCCACCTAAATCGACAATTTCTCCTTCTGGTGTGACAATTTTTAATCCTAAAACGTGGTTAGTGGTGACACCATATTTAAGACAATGTACGCCACCAGAGTTTTCAGCAATATTCCCCCCAATAGAGCAGATAATTTGGCTAGATGGGTCAGGAGCGTAGTAAAAACCAGCACCACTAACGGCTTGTGTTACCCAACTATTAATCACGCCTGGTTGAACAATTGTGCGTTGATTTTCAAAATCAATGCTGATGATTTGCCGCATTAAGGAAGTGACAATCAAAACAGAGTCTTCCACTGGTAAAGCACCGCCAGATAGACCAGTGCCAGAACCGCGTGCGATGAAGGGGATAGAATATTGATTGCATATCTTTACCACTTGGGCAACTTGTTCTGTTGTTCTAGGTAATACCACCACAGCCGGGCGTTGGCGATAGCCAGTTAAACCATCACATTCATAAGTAATAAGTTCTTCGCGGCGTTGCACTACGCCATTTTTGCCAAGGACAACCTCGAATGCTTTGATAATAGGTTTCCAGTTGTGTTGTTTTTTATCTTGGGTCAGCATAGTTTTTAAAGTTAACTATAGTAACTTAGAGTTTAAAACAATACCCAAGTTTTTGATGGATTTGCCAATAGTTTTGAGCGGTTAACGACGTTTTAACCATTGCGACGTTCTTTCTTGCTTTACCGCTCTAGAACTTACTGAGCTTATTTTCCACTTGAAAAGCCTGATATTATCCATTCGTTACGACAGGTTGTCTATTTTTCACAACTGCTTATGTATTAGTCACAAAGACTTAAGTAAAACTTATTAATGATCTCCCAGTCATGATGTCAAAGTAGTGGTTTTAGATATGCCAAGTTTATAAATATATGTTCAAATACTTGAAATCAGTTTGAAAATAGCAAAGATTGACCATTCTTGCTCTATGGCATTGCTATATCTAAAAAAAATTAAAGATTTTATATCTACCTTAAGAAACAAAAATACAATTTGGTTTTATGTCTTCAGGTTTATGAAATCATGACAAACAATGCCTATAGTTGGGTCTTAGGTAGTCACATACCTAATTTCGTAAGTGAGGCTAACAATCATGTCATATCAAATCAACACATCTGAGTTGTTTGTTGAGTTATTTGACGAACAACAAGAGCTAGTCGCTGGAGGTGTAGACTCTCAGAGAAATGAGAGCAATTTCCGTAGAAGACTTACAAACTTAGACGGAACGAGTAGATCTGGTCCTCAAGGCAGCGAAGCCAACAGTAAAGGCTCGAATGACGCTATTCAAACATCGGCATTACAGAACTTACAATTAGGAGGTAATGCTTTTCCCGGAAATGTGCCTGCCTTGCCCGCTATACCAAGTCCGTTCGGCAATTAATTTGCAAAAATCAGCTATTACATCATATATAATCAGAGTATTTGACAAATTTAGGCAGAGAAAGAAAAGAAAGCAAAAAATAAAATGTTCAAAATATTTCTTGTAAATTTTGGTTTTTAATTTTTGCCTTTTCTGACTTCTCTTAGCTTAAATCTCAAACTTTGAACCGAGTAGCTGATTATTACAAAGATTAACTGTCTACTTTCACTAAACAGCACCACCCATTCTATTGTGGTGGTGCTGGATAATCTAGAAATTTTGAGTTTTACCTACTTAGCCGATAGATATTGTACATCTTCATCATCTATCAAAATCCTCGGCGAAAAGAGTATCAACGATAACATTGTGAGTTAAGGTTTTCAAGCATCTAAGAGTGAATCTATTTTTTGTAACACTTGTTTTTTTACTATCTTTATTACCTGACCAGAAATCCAATAAGTAATTTCAATACTTGCCTGTTATTTGACTCTGCACAGAAACCAAACATCCAGATTCAGGATGGAGTCTTGTAGTTAATACCAATTTTTTATGAAGCTGCATAGAATTCGATCCCCTCTAGCCCCCCTTAGTAAGGGCTACGGTGTACACACAAGTCAAATTACCCCCCTTAATCCCCCCTTGGAAAGGGGGGAAACAAGAGAATCTCGTTCCCTCCCCTTGTAAAGGGGAGGGTTAGGGTGGGGTAATTCGAGGACTGGTAGGATTCGATAACTTGTGTGTACACCGTAGCTTAATAAGGGGGGAACCGGAAAAACATCCATCAAATTCCCCCTTTTTAAGGGGGATTTAGGGGGATCAAGATATGTGCAACTTCACATTAAATTTGTATAAGATTGCTTTGTTTATAAGTAAAAAAGGGGGACAGAGGAGTTTATTGTAACTCGCTCAACGTAAGTGAGGACTTTGAGGGAGTTTGAGCGTTCTCCTCTGTATTCTTTACCGCGTTGCCCGCGTTTGAATCTTGAGAAAGATAAATTCGCTTATCTTGTCGTGCATATCTTTCTCTTCCCCTTTTACTAATTATAGACAATCGGAAAACATTATGCTGGAAATTTTTAGCAGTATATGTTACTTTTTCATTCTTTAATTTGGCAAACATTAACTTACAAGCCAAATCTGTGATTAGCTATCTGATTAATCTTGGCAAGATTAACATAGACTTTAGTTTTTGATTATGCCCTGTGGCATATTACCAAAGATATATTTTTTGTGGCATCTGATTTGCAATCAAGTTATGCAATATAAACCTCGTCTATCTTGAGAACCGTAGTTTTGTAGGTTGGGTGCAGCGATCGCGTAACCCAACATAAATCAGGTGGTAATGTTGGGTTGCGTTTCACTACACCCAACCTACATCAATAAATATATCTTTTAAAAAACTCTTGGTTTCAACATAGATGAGGTTTAATCAGCTTTGCAGCAAAAAAATTGGAGTTGATATTAAATAAATCTGACCTTTTGATGTATACATTTCAAAAAATTATGTAATATGGCGAACTTCTTAGTCCGCGAGGAAAACTATTTTGGAAATAGGTTTAATGAACCCAATCCAGAACAACTCCATGTAGTTGATGTTAACGAGTTTCTCCCCCATCTCAGCAAATGGACTAACATTGGCGGAGGAGTTTTACTCACTACCTTTGTGGCTGCGATCGCTCTTACATCTATTCTCAGTTACAATGTCACGGTCAAAGTTCCTGCAAGTATTCGACCTGTAGGAGAACTACGGGTTGTTCAGTCTGCTATGGCTGGAACCGTTCAAAACATTGATATTCAAGAAAATCAGGTGGTGACTCAGGGACAAGCGATCGCTCAAATTGATAATTCCCGCCTTCAGACTCAAAAGAGTCAACTAGAAAGTAGTATTCAGCAAGGTAAATTACAACAAAGTCAAATTGATGCTCAACTGGGTGAAATCGATGCTCAGATTGCAGCTCAGACAAACTTAACCAACCGCACAATTATTGCTGCACAAGCTGAATTAGATGGGACACAACGCAACTATCAAGATCAGCAAGTTAAGGCTGCGGCTGATATGACACAAGCACAAGCAGCTTTAATCTTAGCTAAAGTACAACGCGATCGCTTAGTACGGGAAAAAGTTTTAACGGCAACTGTACAAGAAGCAGAAGCAGCTTTGAAAGTAGCCAAGGTGCAGCGTGACCGATTGCAGCCGATAGTCGCATCGGGATCGGTTTCTCGCAATCTGTTTGAGGAAAAAGAACAAGCAGTTATATCTGCTCAGGCGAAGCTAGAAGAAGCTAAAGTTAGCGTTAAAAATCTTTTGGAGGACAAAGAACAAGCCCTAAATATCGCACAGACGAATTTAGAAAAAGCTAAAACCGCAATTAATGCCAGTAATGCGGCTGTAATAGTGGCATCTGAACGGATTAAGCAGGAACGGGCTAGAGGTGAGGCTACTTTAGCCGCTTTGAAAAAAGAACGAGAAACCTTACTCCAGCAACGCCTTGAACTCCAAAAGCAACTCGCTAGCAGCAGCAAAGATTTGCAACAGGTTCAAACCGACTTGAATTTGAGTGTGATTCGATCGCCAATCGCCGGAACACTGTTGCAATTGAATCTTCGCAACCCAGGACAAGTAGTACAACCAAGTGAAGCGATCGCTCAGATTGCTCCTCTCAATGCTTCTTTAGTAGTTAAAGCTCGTGTGCCGGCTCAAGATATTGACAAGGTAAAAGCAGGCCAAAAAGTTCAGATGCAAGTTTCTGCTTGTCCCTATCCAGACTACGGCACTCTCAAAGGAACTGTCAAAACAGTTGCACCAGATGCTTTACCTGTAAAAAGCAATGTCAATTCAGGTGTAGCCCAAGCCCAGGTAGTTGCTTATGAAGTAACTATTGAGCCACAAACTTCATATTTGAGTAGAAGCGATCGCCAGTGTCATCTGAAAGCGGGTATGGAAGGTAGGGCTGATATAATTTCCCGCCGAGAAACGGTGCTTCAGTTCATTCTCCGCAAAGCCAGATTCATCACAAATTTTTAATCACTAATTTAATAGGTCTGTAACCATGTTCGATCTATTCAAACTCCATAAAAATTACCAGTGTGTTTTGCAGTTGAGTGAAGAAGACTGTGGAGCCGCCAGTCTTGCTTCAATTTCTAAACATTACGGACGTTTTTTAAGCATTAATCGCAGTCGAGATGCCGTTGGGACTGGACAGCTAGGAACAACTTTGCTGGGTTTAAAGCGTGGATCTGAGACTCTGGGTTTTAATGCCAGGGCAGTGAAAGCTTCACCTGCGATCATAGATAGAATCACAGAAATCAATCTGCCCGCAATTATTCATTGGCGGGGTTATCATTGGGTTGTTTTATACACCAAGCGCGGCAATAAGTACGTTATTGCCGATCCAGCTGTGGGTATCCGTTATGTTAACCGAGAAGAGTTAACAGAAGCTTGGAATGGGGTGATGCTCTTACTAGAGCCAGATCCAGACCGCTTTTTTGAACAGCCCGCAGAAGAAGCAAAAGGTGGCTTAAGTCGCTTTTTAGTACGCATCTTGCCTTATCGTGGATTGCTAACTCAGGTTTTAACGATCAATATTGTCTTAGGTCTGTTGGCTCTAGGTACTCCCGTCTTGATCCAACTGCTTACAGACGATGTACTTGTGCGTGGAGATACCCAGTTACTCACTGTTGTAATCTCAGCCGTTGTAGTTATGAGCTTATTCGGCAGTACTTTGCAACTATTGCAAGCGATTATGATTGCTCATTTTGGGCAGCGATTGCAATTAGGATTAGTCTTGGAATTTGGGCGAAAAATTCTCCAATTGCCTTTAAATTACTACGAAGCCCGTCGTAGTGGTGAAATCACTAGCCGTCTGCGAGATATCAACGACATCAACCAGTTGGTATCGCAAATTGTAGTTCTTTTACCTAGCCAGTTTTTTGTTGCCGTGGTTTCTTTTTGCTTGATGCTGTTTTACAGCTGGAAACTGACAATGGCAGTCATCGTTTTTGCTGGGTTAATTACCCTCTCGACCCTACCTTTTTTGCCCATTCTCCAACAAAAAACCCGCAGTCTCTTAGTTTTAGGCACGGAAAATCAAGGTGTTTTGGTGGAAACATTTAAGGGCGCACAGGTAATCAAAACTACAAATGCCGCTCCGCAATTTTGGGATGAATTTCAAAGCCGCTTTGGTCGCCTTGCTAACTTGACTTTTAGTACTATCCAAATCGGTATTATCAACGGTACTATTAGCAAACTTATAGCTAGCCTTGGTGGTGTGATTTTACTTGGTCTAGGAAGTATCTTGGTGATTAATGGGGAATTAAGCATTGGTCAAATGCTGGCTTTTAACGCCCTACAGTTCAATGTTCTGGCTTTAATTAACTCAGTGGTTGGCTTAGTAGATGAATATTTTCGCTCTCAAACAGCAATTTCTCGCCTTCTAGAAGTTATCGATGCGACACCAGAAGTAGTCGGAGGAAGCCAAAAGCCAGTTGTTCAAATTTCTAGTGATGCAGACATTCGCTGTTCCCATGTCCAATTTCACCACGCTGGCAGAGTTGACTTATTAGAGGATTTTTCTCTCAAACTTCCTGGAGGGAAAGCGATCGCTTTGATTGGTAAGTCAGGTTGTGGTAAAAGTACTTTAGCGAAAGTGATTGCAGGCTTATATCAGCCTAACTCTGGCAATATCCGCATTGGTTTCTATAACATCAACGACCTTTCCCTAGATTGTTTGCGACAACAAGTAGTCTATGTACCCCAAGAACCTCATTTTTGGAGTCGCTCAATTTTAGAAAACTTCCGTTTAGGAACACCTTATATTTCCTTTGAAGAAATTGTCAAAGCTTGTCAGATAGCTGATGCAGATGAGTTTATCAGCCAACTTCCGAATCAGTATCAAACAGTTTTAGGGGAATTTGGGGCGAATCTCTCTGGTGGACAAAGACAACGATTAGCGATCGCTAGAGGCATCCTTACCAATCCACCTGTACTGATTTTAGACGAAGCAACCGCCGGACTCGACCCAGTCAGTGAATCTCACGTATTAGACAGGCTTTTGGAATACCGAGAAGGCAAAACTACTATTTTGATTACCCATCGTCCCAGCGTAATTAATCGAGCCGATTGGATTGTACTACTAGATAAAGGTCAGGTACAAATACAAGGTGATATTGAGACTTTCCTCTCTCAGCAAGGAGAGCATTTAAAGTTTTTATCAATGTAAAAAATAGTCTTTGTATGAGCAAATAAAACTATGTCTGAAAATGCCAAATTCCACAATTATGAATGGCTCAGGGATTTGTCTGAAGAAGAACAGGAAACCCTAGCTGCTGGGCAAATCACAAATACACCTGGTGGAAGTAACTTTTTTATCCAGCAAACTAATATCCAAACTGCGGCAGACAATACATTAAATCTTGTAAGTGGTGATGTTTCTTCACAAAAAACTAGATATAGGTTGTCACAATTTACTATTGGGTCTTCCATAACGTTTGGTTTACCAAACTTTAGTTTAGGAGAGGATAAAATGAAAAATTTAATTGCCAATATCTTAAATAGTATCTTCTCATAAATTTTAGCTTTTGGAAAAGAAATCTCCTAGACGTAGAGGTACAATTGCTCGTGCCTCTACATTTTTTAATAAAACCTATACAGTTCAATTTTTAACTTTTTAAATCAGAGTTAAACTTGAGCAAATTATCAATATTTAGTGCAGTTTTGCCAATATAAAATATAAAACTATTTTTTAGTTTCTATTTAAATTTTCATGAGTCAAAAGGAATATTTCTGTTATTATTATTTCTAACCTAAGAATAATTTAAACTGTCAGGAAATAATTACTATTAAAAATATAGGTGAATAACACCTATGTTAGTAAGTGAGGTAAAAAATTATGTCAAATCAAATTACCATGTCTGATTTGCTTGTCGACTTATCTACAGAGCAACAACAGCTTCTAGCTGGTGGACAAAATTCTGGTGGACAAAATGGCAATGAAGGAGACTCAGGTGATGAAAATTCAGGTGATGAAGGAGCGGGTGGTGAAGAGCCTTCTTTCAGTGGTGGAGGAACATCCCCCCGTGGTAACCGATTCTTTATTCGTGGTATCGTGAGTCTCCGTAAAATCCCACGTTTGTCCTAAACTTTGCAATTCGTGGGGGAAAGAAAGGCTCATATAATTATCTCAAGATCAATTCAATTTTGAGAAAGAATTTGAGCAGTCTCCTATAACCAGACAAGGGGCTTAAGCCCCTTGTTAAAGATAGGTAAACTCCGCTTACTTCAGATCAAAATAGTTTTACACTACAGCTTTTTCTGTATCAATCAAGGCACTAGCCATCCTTCTGCACAGTACAAAAGTGAGGCAAACAATTATGTCATTTCAATCCATCCAATCCGATTTGCTTGTCGAGCTATCCATAGAGCAACAGGAGCTTTTAGCTGGAGGTAACGTCCGCAGGTGGGACGGCAGTTGGCCTCATAGAGGGGGCTGCGGTTGTCCTCATAGAGGAGGCAGCGGTTGTCCTCATAGAAGGGGCGGCGGTTGGCCCTGGTAGTAAGTAAACCTATTTAACTTGCACTTTTTGCCGTCTGAAATGCTTGCAACAAGGCTTTCCACTCCCAATGCTAAAAAACCAACAGATGACAAGAAATATGCCGGAGTTTGCAAGTCAGGGCAGAACAAGTGCGTACCTCTGTATTTTGCGTTTTAGACTAAGCTTGAAAGACGAAAAAGCCCGTTTTAACGGGCTTTTATCATATACTAATTCTCTGTAAACTTGCACTTAATAATTACTCTTTTACCGCTACCAGATGTATTCTCTACATAGTTTGTGTCTGTGGCAAGCAATAAAAGCTTTCAACTGAATCTCACACTGCCGATCGCTCCCAAATCCAATCAAGTAAAATCGGATTGACTAACTCTGGTGCTTCATCTTGGGGACAATGCCCAACTCCTTCTAAAGGAATAAACTTTTGTACCTGTGGGAAATTAGCTAATTCTCTACCTAACTTAATTGGTTCCCACGGATCGGCCGTTCCCCACAAGATAATTGCAGGACAAGGTAGCAGCGGTAAAAGGTCTTCTGGTAGAGGCCCTGTAGAATAAGAAGTGAAGGCAAGGAAAACAGCTACAGCACCCGGATCGCTTGCTGGTGAAGTGAGAATATCCACCAACTCATCTGTCACCATCTCAGGATTCGCATAAGCTTTTAGTAAAATCTTCCGCACTGTTTTCGGTTTGGCAAGTTGATTGAAAAAGAAATCGCCAACTGGTTTGATAGAAAGCAAGCGTTGCAGTAAAGGCGCTCCGACACGACGAGTCCAAGGTAAAGTTACCCGTTTGCGATCGTGCAAAAGCCGTAAAGAACAGTTGAGCAATGCAACTCCCAAGGCAATATCTGGGTTGCTAACAGCTGCTTGCATGGCTACAATACAGCCAATAGAATTTCCGACTAAAAAAGCAGGTTCGCCGACAACTTCACGGCAAAAATCTGCTACTTGTTGTCCCCATGTTTCTAGAGTGTAGGTAATTTTTCCACCAGGTTGAGGTTTTGCAGAAGCGCCAAAACCAATCAAATCAATAGCATAAACTCGGCAATTTTGTGCTAGCACGGGAATATTTTTCCGCCAATGCCACCAAGAAGCGCCAAATCCATGCACGAGGACAACAGGCGGCCCAGTGGTTCCTTGGGTTTGATAGCAGATAGGGAAATCTTGCCAAATCCAGGTTTTTGTAGAGGTAAATGCTGTTTTTGAACTTGAGGTTGTCATAGGAAATTTGATGAATACAAGGGTAAAAGCTCGTCAGCAGCAAGGCGTAAGTAAAATTATTTTGAATTTGAATAAAATTTATCAGATTTTCAAATAAAATTCTTTGGTCTAGTGATAACTTAGACATACACTAGAAAAGCTTCTAGGCTGATAGTTTTATCCGGTAGAGAGTTTTTATCTTGTTGATAGAGGTAATTTCCTCACAACTTAGATTATGTCAGCATTAGGAATCATCACTTCTATAATGTGAGTAATATTTTTGCCATTTTTTTAGATGTGAGTGAATTAGCATCAGTGCTAGATTCAGTAGATTCACAATTTACGATCGCTATTTTGGTCTATAACATTGTCAGAATATGAGGCATCGGCTAAGGGGTGGTTTGCAACTGGAAACTGACGCTGAATTTAACAACATTTTTCTTGTTCCTAGTTCTGCGAGCCAGACAATATGAATATACTAGAAACAATCGATACTCCCATCGGGAGCTATGCACCCGATTTTGAACTGCCAGGAATTGACGGTCAAGTACACCATCTCAGGCGTTATCTTGAGAAGTTCCGAGCAGTGGGCGTTATTTCCATGTGTAACCACTGTCCTTATGTAGAGCGGTATATAGACAGGTTAAAAAAGATTCAAGCCAAATTTGCCCCCAAAGGCTTCACACTAATTGGGATGAATGGTAGTGATGGAAATCACGAAACTAGGACAAGCTTTGAAAATATGAAAGCTTTTGCCGAGCGTCACAATTTGAACTTTCCTTACCTGTGGGACTCGACGCAAGATGTAACCCAAAGTTTTGGTGCTACGAAAACACCAATGGCCTTTTTAATAGATGCCAATGGTATAGTCCGCTACAAAGGCAAAATTGACAATCATCCCCAAGATGCATCAGCAGTGGGAGAAGAATATTTAAGAACTGCGATCGCCTCTCTATTTCTTGGTCAGGCAATAGATGTACCACAAACAGAACCAGTAGGTACTACATTGATTTGGCGTAACTAGACATAGATAGTCCCTGTAACTGCTATCTTAAATTGGAGGCAATTGCAACTTTTTTGATAAAGCGTAACTTCATGGGAACGAATTACCGACGGGTTTTACTCAAACTGAGCGGTGAAGCCTTAATGGGCAACATGGGCTATGGCATTGATCCAGAAGTGGTCAAAGGAATAGCGCAAGAGGTAGCAGAGGTGATAGCCACTGGCGTTCAAATGGCCATCGTTGTTGGCGGCGGCAATATTTTTCGTGGCGTGAAAGCAGCGTCGGCGGGGATGGACAGGGCAACCGCTGACTATATTGGGATGATTGCCACGGTAATGAACGCCATGACGTTGCAAGATTCGCTAGAACACATAGGGGTGCAGACGCGGGTGCAAACTGCGATCGCTATGCAAGAATTAGCAGAACCATATATCCGTCGTCGTGCCATCCGTCATCTTGAAAAAGGGCGGGTGGTAATTTTTGGGGCTGGTTCTGGAAATCCCTTCTTTACTACTGATACTACTGCGGCACTCAGAGCAGCAGAAATTGATGCGGAAGTGATTTTTAAAGCCACCAAAGTAGACGGGGTATATGATGCTGATCCTGAGATTTATCCTAACGCCAAGCGTTACAATAGCCTTACCTACGCGCACGTTTTAGCCAAAGATTTGCGGGTGATGGATAGTACTGCGATCGCCTTGTGTAAAGAAAATAATATCCCAATTCTGGTATTTGACCTAACGGTGCGAGGTAACATCCACCGGGCAGTCTTGGGAGAATCCATCGGTACCCTTGTGGGAGGTTCTTGTGATATTAGCTGACGCGAAAAGCAAAATGCAAAGTTCTGTTGAGTCAACTCAACGAGCTTTTAACACGATCCGCACTGGTCGTGCCAATGCGAGTCTATTAGATAAGGTATTAGTGGACTATTACGGTTCGCCTACACCCTTAAAATCACTGGCAAATATTAGCACGCCAGATGCTTCGACAATTCTAATTCAACCCTACGAGCGCAACACCCTAAACATTATTGAGAAGGCGATTTCTCTTTCTGATGTGGGTTTAACCCCCAGCAATGATGGTTCTGTAATTCGGCTGAATATTCCGCCTTTGACAAGCGATCGCCGAAAAGAATTCGTCAAAATGGCTACTAAGTACGCTGAAGAGGGTCGTGTTGCTATTCGCAACATCCGCCGCGATGCCATAGACTCGATTCGCAAGCAGGAGAAAGCTTCTGAAATCTCCAAAGATGAATCAAAAGATCATCAAGACGACTTGCAAAAACTCACAAACGAGTATACAGCCAAAATAGACGCGCTCTTGGCAGAAAAAGAAAAAGACATTACGACTGTTTAAAGTCTAAAGTCTGAAGCATAAAGGCTGAAGAATGATACTTAAATTCTTCAGCCTTTATCATTTCTTAAGTATCTAGCAAAAATTAATCAAGTAAGTGGGTGTGAATAATAAAATTAGGGGCAATTATTAAACAATTTGTAATTCATAGTTATGTTTTGTGACGGGAATTTAAACCCCGACCAACATCCAAGCCGTTTATAAAAATGGGGGTATCAACCCATATTTAATTACGAATTATGATAAATTGCCCCGACTCAAGAGAAAATCAACTAATTCAGGAGCCAAAATTCAGCCTTATGTATGACTGCATCATCGTCGGCGCTGGGCCAGCTGGTGGAACAGCTGCATATCATTTAGCCAAGCAGGGGCGCTCAGTATTAGTATTAGAAAAAGAATCTCTACCAAGATATAAGCCTTGTGGTGGTGGTGTATCTCCAGCGATCGCTCAATGGTTTGACTTTGATTTTAGCCCAGCAATCTCTGTAAAAGCTGACTCCTTTCGCTTTACCTGGAAACTAGGCGACCCAGTGGAAGCAAAAATAGCCACAGAAGAACCAGTCTGGATGGTGCGACGAGATATTTTTGACCATTTCCTAGTGCAGCAAGCACAGAAGCAAGGGGCTGAACTGCGAGATAATACTGAAGTAACAGGTATTGAATTTAAAGGTGACTACTGGCAAGTTAACACAGCCAATGGGCCAATTACAGGTCGCTACTTAATCGCGGCTGATGGTGCTAAAGGTCTAATGGCAAAATGGCTAGGCTTCAAAGAACGTAAACGCCGTTTAGCAGCAGCTTTGGAAGCAGAGGTTTCCACCACTGTAAAAGACAAATCCACAATTCATATTGAATTGGGGTTGGTGAAAAATGGCTACATTTGGAACTTCCCGAAAGCGGATGGTTATTCCATTGGTATTGGTACGTTTGGCGGTGGCGAACCCCAGGATTTTAAGAAGATTTTAGATGAATACGCGCGATCGTTTAATCTAGATATCAAAACCAGCAAGAAGTATGGTTATCCCCTTTGCTTGTGGGATGGAAAGCAAAAGTTGCATACCCAAAATGCTGTTTTGGCTGGCGAAGCTGCTTGTGTAGTTTATCCTATGACAGCAGAAGGCATTCGTCCTTCAATTTTTAGCGGCTTGATTGCAGCAGGAGCAATTAATGAGGCCCTTTCTGGTGACATCAACGCTTTAGAAAAATATAGTGAAGCTATTAATGAAGAATGGGGTACTGAGATGGCTTGGGCACAAAAATTAGCTGGAGCATTCTATCGGTTTCCTAGTATTGGCTACAAAGTTGGTGTTAAGCATCCCTCTGCTGCCAAAATCATGGGTCAGATTATGTGTGGAGAACTGCGCTATAGCGATGTTACCGATCGTGCCCTCAAGCGTTTAATTCCTGGCTTTGGAGGTTAGTCAATAGTTGTAGGTGGGTTCCTTGATGCTCTCACCTTTTTGACGAAACGTGAATTCAACAAACCTCTTTGCTGTCTTGAACTTTTAGTTATCCCAATACGCTTGGGATAAGCCAGAAAGCCCTCATGTAGAGACGCGATTTATCGCGTCTAAAAGACTGATACGTTAGAGAAACACGATAAATCGCCGTCCTGAAAGAGAATGTACTCGTCAATTATTCCTTGACAGACTACATTATGCATGACTTAACCAAGCCCAATAAGACATTTAACACCAAATTAAAAATACCTAGATAAAAGCCAAATACTTATTCCAGTTCCCAGTACACAAATAATTCCCGCCAAACCCGCTAGGGGTTTTTTATTCTTACCTGTTAACCAGTCAGAGGCTTTACCTGTGTAAGTAATTAATTCTGCTGTATCTAGGGTTGCGATCGCCCATACCCATCCCGCATGTAGTCCCCAAGCTAAACCCAAATTGTTGCGATCGGCAAAACGTGCCAACACCAACACCATTCCCATCAGCCACAATCCAGGGAGTTGTGGTGCAGTTTCACGTTGCTCCCAAACTAGATGTAGCAAGGCAAAAATCAAGCTAGAAATTGCTGCTGCTAACCAAACTGGATAATCCTGTGCTAATTCAGTGAACAGAAAACCCCGAAAAACTAACTCTTCTATCCCACCGACTAACAATGCTATCAAGAAAATCGGTAGCAAGATGGGTAATAGTAACTTGAAATTCTTTTTTTCAAAAGAACACCAACCTAATCCGAATTGCCCACTAAATACAATCGCTAGGCTTACCACTCCCAAAGCGAAACCTAATGCTAAAGAACCAAAATTTGAAAGATTCCCAACAAAGCCGTAATTCGCAAAAGATTTATTGGTAAGCCAACTAACTCCCCACAGAATCAGGGGAGCTAATAGGTAAAGTGACAATAATAATGGCATCTTTTGCTGTGGCTGCAAAGGTTTAGGGGGTTGCCAATTGAGCAATATTGCTGATACTGCTGCGACTGGCAACCAACAAACTATCCAGCAAGCAAAAAATGCCATCACTATAACTAGTGCTGGTGCATTTTGCATAAATGCTAGTAAGGCGTTGACCGAAGGCTCAAAAAAAGTTATCAAAAAAAACACGATAGACTTCTTGCACTATAGATTTCTTGCTGATTTATCAAGAATCTACTAAATTTGGCAAATTCTGCAAGGGGTCTAATCGTATTTTTTATCTGGAACAAAATTTTTTCAATAGAGTTACCAGTTTGCTGTTGAGGTAAGGACAAGTTATCATACCTGATACTTATCCCTACCATCAGCAAATTTACTCTTCGTCTTCCAAATCTTCGTCCGATTCGTCGGAGTCTATATCTGGTGAGGTCAGTTTTTTATCACTTTCACCAAGTTGAATCAAGTGAATATGCTTGTATCCCAACCTAATTTCAAACTCATCTCCAGACTTTAAGCCCATTGCTTTGGTATATGTGGCACCAATCACAATCTGACCATTTTGATGGACACTAACCCGATATGTCGGTTCACGACCACGACCATCTTTAGGTGCTTCTGGACTTAGAGGAATTCCTCTAGCCGATAGCAAAGCGTCATAAAAATCTGTGAGATTGACACGAACCTGGTTATTCTTAGTAACAGTGTAATAGCCGCACTGTTTAGCTCTTTCTCGGCGTGGCAAAGTGGAAAGTTCTTTTACTTTCGCAAGTAGTGCTTTTCCAGTTAATGGCGCGGTTGCAGTTTCAGTCATTATGCTCAAATTTTCCTTACTCTCTCCAAGCTGATAAACGATGTAGTCTCATGCCAGCATTTGGCTTTTTAGCATGTGCATAGAGCTACTTAGGACTCTAGTGTTACGGGTGAATCACTGCCGATAGGAGACAAAAGCACTTCATATTATGGTTGTCTACAACCAATTAGAGGTCATAGTTGCCATAGAAATTAATTTTGCTGATTTCACGGCACTTTTAACCATTATTCGCCATCAGAAATGAAATTATTTTCTCTTTTGGCGCTACTGTAGCGGTGTAACTTTCAGCCACCTTTACAAATGGGGTTGGCTCTACTCCAAATAAGTCGTAGACCCAATAAATCGCAGGTTTTTCACTTTCAGTGCTTGCCCTTCTAGCTAATGAGCTAATGAGTAGGTAGAGTTTTCTCTACTCATCCTCTCAAGCTTAGGACAGCATAGTATTTCAATAGAGTCCTACGGGCTTATGCCCTTTGTCCTGCCAGTAGAGACGCGAATTTTCTTGTCTCTACATTACGAATCAACAAAGCAGTAGTAGCCGCGCTGATACGGCTATTGATTCTGGTTTTGTGAGTTCGTAATTTTATATTAAATACTAGCATGGACTAATAATAGCAAAATAGTTGTTTAATTTTGAATTAAAGTTGCTGGTAAATTTTTATTTAAATTTCTGGACTTAAAGGTTGGAAAAAGCCGTGACGATTTTCCTAACCCTTTATTGCATTATAAAAATTTATCTAATTTAGATGAGCAGTTTTGACCAATTAGTTAAATCCAAGATTTTCTTGATTGAGAGGCTGCAAAAATCTCAAAGTCTCGCCTATCCGGGATTCTTCGATGCGCGAGACTTTTATTTGAAAGTGGTAAGGATTTTTCCTCGGTTTATTACCGTAAGCTCAAAAGCGGTCAGAGGATTTTCTACGTCTGTCTATGGGAAGAATAAATCTCTTAACATACGCCTAGCACTTAATTGCCACTACTATATATTGAAGATGTACTTTTACACTTCTATATAATCAAAAAATTCTGTCAAGCGTTAGCGAAGGCGGAATTTTCCAGCTAGGATTGCTTGACTCAAGTTGATATGAAGACCTGTTGCTAACGGTAACTGCATTTACCTTGGATACGATCGCTAGACCAAAGATAAACCTGAGTCCCTTTCTAAGTAAAGCCCTTTCCTTTACATTCTCAAACGACTAAATTCAATGTCAAGCGACCATTACATTTTTGGCGTTTTATCTCAGAATTTGACACAAATCTTGCCTACAGTGCTGCTAAAAGTAAAATTTTAATGGTTATCCTTAAACTAGAATCAGTTTCCCTTTAATCGTCAGCCTATTAACACCAGGCTTTGAATTGAGGGCAAAAAAAGTATAGCTCACTTTTCGTAACTACCAGCCTTGACTCATGATTGTTAAGGCTGGTGAAGCAATTTTAAAATTTTGGTTAGTAGTCATGGAAGTTATTTTTAAGGTCATTCGACAGCAACAAAATTCCTCCCCTATTGTGCAAACCTATCTTGTAGAGGCAGAACCAGGTAATACAATCCTGGATTGCCTTAATCATATTAAATGGGAGCAAGATGGAACGTTGGCATTTCGCAAAAATTGCCGTAATACGATTTGTGGTAGCTGTGCTATGCGAATTAATGGGCGTTCGGCTTTAGCTTGTAAGGAAAATGTTGGTAGTGAACTTGCTAGATTACAACAAATACCATCATCCCAAAGTAAAGTAAATGTCATTCCTGAAATCACGATCGCACCTCTCGGCAATATGCCCGTGATTAAAGATTTGGTTGTAGATATGAGCAGTTTCTGGAATAATTTAGAGGCAGTTGCTCCTTATGTGAGTACAGCAGCACGACAAGTACCAGAAAGAGAGTTTTTGCAAACACCACAAGAGCGATCGCGTCTCGATCAAACTGGTAACTGTATTATGTGCGGTGCTTGTTACTCAGAATGCAACGCCCGTGAAGTTAATCCAGACTTTGTTGGTCCTCATGCCCTTGCCAAGGCTTACCGCATGGTAGCTGATTCTCGCGATAGCGATACCGAAAATCGTTTAGAAAGCTACAACGAAGGCACTAAAGGCGTATGGGGTTGTACCCGTTGTTTATACTGCGATTCGGTTTGTCCAATGGAAGTTGCACCATTAGAACAAATCACCAAAGTTAAACAAGAAATTCTTACGCACAAAGAAGCTAGCGATAGTCGCTCAATTCGTCACCGGAAAGTTTTGATAGATTTAGTTAAAGAAGGTGGTTGGATTGATGAACGTCAATTTGGTTTACAAGTAGTCGGTAACTACTTTAAAGATTTAAGAGGATTACTAAGTCTTGCACCCCTCGGTTTGCGGATGATCCTGCGAGGTAAGTTTCCCCTATCCTTTGAACCTTCTGAAGGGACGCAACAAGTGCGATCGCTCATCGAATCTGTGCAACAAGTTGAAGATAATAGGGAATAGGGAATAGGGAATTGGGAATTGGGAAGAGGACTTGGGGACAAGGAGAATTGGGGACAAAGGGAAAGACTTGTTTCAAGTTCTCACCTCTTGTCACCTTGTCACCTTGTCTCCCCTGCTCCCCTGCCCTCTTCCCATTCCCTATTCTTCAACGCGGTTCTTGAGGTATATTCAACGGTCGCCCATAACGGTCATATACTAAAACATCCCACTGCCCGTTGTTACTGGACTCAAAAGCAATCCTGCTACCATCAGCGCTAATTGTAGGGTTGCGGACTTCAGCTTGTAGGTTACTAGTTAAATTTCGTGATTGGCGTGTTTCTCGCTCGTAGAGAAAAATAGCCGATCGCCCCTGGCGGCTAGCCGCAAACACAATATAACGACCATCTTGTGAAACGCTAGGATGATTTGCGATCGCATCAAAGGAATTTAAACCTGACAAATCAACCAAATCACGAGTCACCGTATCAAACATATAAACGTCTTGGCTACCGCGTCGGTCAGTAATAAAAACAATGTATCTCCCAGAAATTTGGGGGTTTAATTCTGACGCTAAACTATTGAGACTCCGACCCCCCGGATCAAAGGGATAACTCAAAAGGCGAGGGTAGCCAAAACATCCAGTTAATAAACTTAAGCAGAAAAATACAGGTATAAAAAAAATACGTTTCATATATTGGGCATGGGGCATGGGGCATTGGGCATTGGACATTAATTATTCTCCCTCATCTCCCTGCTCCCTGCTCTCTGCCTTCTATGGAGGTGAACCTACGGTTGCACCGTTGGGAATATCTAACTCAATATTTGGCCCTCGGTCTAGGACTTCAATATCCCACTGACCACGGCTGGCGCTTTCAAAGACAACATAACGTCCATCTGGGCTAATATTTGGTTTTCTGATCCAGCCGCGATAGGTTGGTGTAACGATTTGCGACTGTTGCGTAGCGCGATCGTAAAGCGCCACTACTGGTCTACCTTGGTCACTAGTAAGATAAGCAATATAACGCCCGGTGTAGCTCAAGCTAGGACTTTCAGCAATTGTCTCTGCTCGGTTTATGCCCGGTGTGCCAATAAACTGTTGCCTCTCCAAATCGAAAACCAATAGCTGTTGATTACCATTCCGATTAGATACAAACGCTAAAAAGCGCCCATTTCCACTCAAAGCAGGTTGCTCCTCGGTGTAGCGACTGTTGAGGGAAGTAGGCCCTATGGGAATATTGTTAGAACCACAAGATGCAAGCAAACTTGTTAAACCAAAAACCAGGCTCCAATGAATTGGTCTTTGGAGCCAAAATGTGGGCGTAAATTTTTCCACCTCAACTGTTTTCCGTTGCCTTTAAACCTATTTCCACGCCAACTGTTTTAAACATCGTCATCAAAATCAGTCGAATTATCTGGCCCCTGATTTGGCTTTTCAATCGGGTTGTACGGTACATAATCAGTTGGGATCGCCTCATCATCTTCGCGCGGTCTTCGAGAAGCTGAGTCTGTGGGTGGACGACGCCTTCTTGGTCTAGGAGCAACATCATCTTCCCGGCTTTCTGGACGTTGAGAACCGTTATTATTACGGCGAGAAGGTTTTCTGACTTCCCCTCCCGAACTTTCCCAATCATCAACTTGCCTAGATGAACCCCAATTTTCATCTTCAGAGGTTTCGGAAGGGCGATTCACAGGACGGCCAGAAGTCCGCCGCCGTGTTCTGTCAGTTGGAGCCTGTCTTTCACTACTGCTGCTGTTGCGGCGTTCTGAACGACGGGGGGGTTGCTCTTCGTAGTAGTTATCACGAGTGGAAATCTCATCCCTGCTACCCCGAATCCGCGCACGCACGGGGCGTTCTTCCTCGTCTTCATAAGGTAATGGATCTAAGTCTGCATCCATTTCAGCTTGGTACTTTCTGCGATCGTTGTACGAATAGCGATCGCTAACCGGTCGGTCTTCATCCACAATCGGAGTGTTACGCTTTGCTTGCTGGGTAGCTATACTCCGCAGGCGAATACTTTCAACTGCAAAAAACACAGTTGTGCCAACTAAAAGCAGTTGACCAAATTGCAGAATCGGGTCTAGCCGCCATCCTTGAAACACGAGAATAAAGCCGCAGAGCAAACCAACTGCCGCAAAAAAGATATCTTGATCCCGTGACAATTCTGGACGCACAGTGCGGAGAAAATACAGTGCTGCCCCAGCCACAGCCAGGAAAATTCCTAGAATACTGGCTGAATTTGCCCCAAAATTTACCTGAGCCAGAAAACTGGCTGAGTTCAGCCCAAAATTTATCATTGCTGTTTTCCCAATATCAAATCTATGTTAGCGAGTCACAATTAAAATCACTACTGTAATTAGGCACGATAAATATTGAAGCTTCAAAGCCTCTGGCAAAGAAGCTCTGAAGCTGTTCACCGAAAAATTAAAAAACCCTATGTCTGTTAGCTACAAATGCTTCTAGCGGCAAATACTGCTGCTTGTAGCGCAATTATAAATAGCTGACAGACAATCGGTTGTGAGAGTTAAATTAACTCTCATAAGCATTATGAACGCTGAATTTTATCTTTTTGGCTAATGAAAATTAGACCAACTGTAACGGGAATCACAACAATTGCAGTACCCCATAGCAGGCTCCAAAGAAAATTTGCTAAAGAAGGCGTCATACTTCTAAACCTTTTTTTACACACTTCATCCTAATTTTAATAGTGTATTACTTTCTTGAGAAGCCTCTAACTCGGAACTGCTAAACTTGGTAACTGCTGTGAGCGAGTTTACTTTTTTATTCCAGAAGAAAGTCACAGCATTTGGTTAAAATGATGATGAGAGTGCTTTACAAAGCTTAAAGTTTTTGTGGCGTTAGCGAAGCGCGGCTTGCTGTTCGCCGAAGTTTTACTTTCTTTACAGATAGATAGTACCTTAAACCGATGACTGGTGTTGACCTGACTGCTTGGATTCTTGGCCCTGTGTTAGGGGTGATGACATTTTTATTTATATTTCGGATCATTCTCACTTGGTATCCGCAAGTGAATCTGAATCGTTTGCCTTTTAACTTAATAGCTTGGCCTACCGAACCATTTTTAGTGCCATTGCGAAAACTGGTACAACCTATAGGCGGAGTGGACATTACACCTATTATTTGGGTTGGTATCTTCAGCCTGCTAAGAGAAATATTACTAGGTCAGCAAGGATTGCTGACTATGATATCTCGTGCGAATTAGGGAATTGGGAATTGGGCATTGGGAATTGGGCATTGGGGACAAGGAGAATTGGGGACAAGGGGAAAGACTTGTTTCAAGTTTTCACCCCTTGTCCCCTTGTCCTCTGCTCCCTGCTCCCCTGCTCTCTCCCACTCCCTAGTCCCTTACCCGTTCATCTCCTGGACAAAATTTGTATAGACATTACCCTGCAAAAATTGTGGAGTTTCCATAATTTTTTGATGAAACCCAATAGTGGTAGGCAGTCCAGTAATGGCACATTCCCGGAGTGCGCGTTTCATACGGTTAATAGCAGTGGGTCGGTCTGGGGCCCAAACAATTAACTTGCCGATTAAGGAATCGTAGTAAGGCGGGATTTGGTAATCGGTGTAAACGTGAGAGTCAATCCTAACACCAGGGCCTCCAGGGGGGAGATAGCCACTAATCCGTCCAGGAGAAGGGCGAAAGTCATGATCTGGATCTTCAGCGTTGATTCGGCACTCAATGGAATGACCCCGCAAAACTACTTGCTCTTGGGAAAGCTTGAGTCTTTCTCCTTGGGCAATTCGAATTTGTTCGGCAACCAAGTCTATTCCAGTAACCATCTCTGTTACAGGATGTTCTACTTGAATCCGGGTGTTCATTTCCATAAAGTAGAATTTACCGGATCTATCCAAGAGAAACTCAATAGTACCTGCCCCACTGTAATTAATGAATTGGGCAGCTTTGACAGCAGCTTGTCCCATTTTCTCACGCAGGTCTTGGTCGAGAGCCGGACTTGGTGCTTCTTCTAGTAGCTTTTGGTTCCGGCGCTGAATTGAGCAATCCCGTTCGCCCAAATGGATGACATTACCGTAGTTATCCGCCAAAATTTGAAATTCGATGTGGCGGGGACGTTCAATAAATTTTTCGATGTAAACGCCAGAATTCCCAAAAGCTGCTCCTGCTTCTCCTTGCGCTGCCAAGAAAAGTTTGACAAATTCATCTTCAGAACGAACTAGGCGCATACCTCGCCCACCGCCACCGGCTGTGGCTTTAATCATCACTGGATAGCCGATATCCTTGGCGAATCTTAATCCTTCTTCCTCGGATTCTACTAACCCCTCACTACCTGGTACTGTGGGGACTCCAGCTTTTTGCATGGTTTCTTTGGCAGTGGATTTATCGCCCATCAGCTTGATAGCTTCTGGAGTTGGGCCGATAAAAGCAATATGATGGTCAGCACAAATTTCCGCAAAGCGGGCATTTTCTGCCAAAAAGCCATAGCCGGGATGAATGGCAGTCGCATTGCGCGTTAGGGCGGCAGCGATAATATTGGGAATATTCAAATAACTTTTACTGCTAGCTGGTTCGCCAATGCAAACCGCTTCATCAGCAAGTTGAACGTGGAGAGCATTCCGGTCAACGGTGGAGTGAACCGCGACTGTCGCAATTCCCATTTCTTCACAGGCGCGGAGAATGCGAAGGGCTATTTCTCCCCGATTGGCAATTAATATTTTGTCAAACTTCATTTTTTAGTTTCGATATCATTACCAGTAGATTCACATTTTCTCTGATCCATCTTGAAACGACGCTTCCGCATTATTTCAAATTATCACAGGAGATTCGCCACCCTGACTCTAAGCAAACTCTCAGATTGCAGGCTTGCTGCCTCTACGGGTTTTACTACACTAACAACATTGCTGCTGTAAGTCTTGGCTAGCTTACCAAACTGGGCTTTTGCGATACGCCGTCGCACCGTTTCTCCCACAGTCGCTCTACCCTTTTTAATATCACTTGTGTAGATGCCAAATTTCTGTCAGTCTGATACCGCCTTGAAGAAATTTATATTTTTGAGAAATATAACTTTAGATATCACCTTACTATAATTATTTTCTTATGCTATAGTCTATCTTTAGACAACCCGTGCGGATGTGGCGGAATTGGTATACGCGCACGCTTGAGGTGCGTGTGGCTTTGCCTTGCGAGTTCGAGTCTCGCCATCCGCATATTTTGTTTATTAGCCAAGGGTCAATAGTCAACGGTCAATAGACCTGAGACTGTTGACCCTTAAATCTTGGTATAGCTCTGGTTTTTTATGCTTTTATAGAGATACGTGAAGTTTTGTAAAAAGCATTGAGTATTACTTTTACGCCGACAAACAACTTAACACAGCCAGCAGCTTGGCATCGCCTCACTCCGATTTGGCAAGGAGGGGAGGAAGTAATTCAAAAAAGTTTACCTCACACTCAGCTAGCACCCGCTTGGCAGCTCATGCTATTGGGTGACGGCTCTCCAACACGTCACCTAGAATTGCTTACAGGCGAGCCTGTAGAAGTAGATGTAATTGATATGTCATTGATTGGCATGGATTTGGATGCTGCACCTGATTTAATCCAAGCTGTTCCAGCGCCGCGGCTACGACGACAAGTGTGGCTGCGGACTGCTTCTGGTCAACGATTAGCCTATGCTACCTCGTGGTGGGAAGCCAGTCATGTAGATGAGTATTTGCAAAATCGTTCCTTACCAATTTGGGCAAGTTTAGCTCGTCTCCGCACAGAGTTATATCGGGATGTTCGAGGGATTTACTATGGTGACTCATCGGCACTAGAGTCTGGTTTTGACGTAACTGGGCCTTTTTGGGGTCGCCACTACTTGTTTTGGCATCATGGACAGCCACTAACCTTAATTTATGAAGTTTTTTCGCCTTATTTAACTAAATATTTGGGAGCGATGCAATTGAATTCCCAAAATCGGTAAAAAGCCATGATCTGGTGCGATGGCGTAGGCGATGTCTACGACGGGCTGCGCCTACGCTACCAAGCAAAATCAAGTAGCCGAAATTGTACAGTTAAACATCAAATAACATTGAATTATTGTTGCAGCGATCGCCTCTGGTAGTAGTGCTGTTAAATTAATGAGTTTTCGGTAATGATTTGCCGTTGTTAGTCCTACTGATGTTCACAAGAAAGGCATGAGGAAAGGTTTAATGAATACTGTTGTGCTAAATCTAGAACCGATTGCTCATTTAAGCGATGAGCAATTTTATCAATTGTGTGTTGCCAATCGTGATTTAAGCCTGGAAATGAATGCAGCCGGAGAATTAATAATTATGCCACCAGTCGGAGGAGAAAGCGGAAATCAAGAAGCAGATTTAATTACAGACTTAAATAATTGGAATCGTCAAACTAAATTAGGGAAAGTTTTTAGTTCTTCAACTATCTTTATACTTCCCAACGGTGCAAAACGTTCTCCTGATGCCGCTTGGGTAAAATTGGAGCGGTGGGAAGCTTTAACACCAGAACAACGAAAAAAATTTCCGCCACTTGTACCCAACTTTGTGATTGAACTGTGTTCGGAGACAGACCGGCTGTCACAGATTCAAGAGAAAATGCAGGAATATATCAAAAATGGTCTGCGTTTGGGTTGGCTGATTAATCCTCAAGATCGTCAAGTTGAAATTTACCGACTTTTGAAAGCTGTAGAAGTTGTGCAAATGCCGACGATTGTTTCTGGAGAGGATATATTACCTGGATTTGAGTTGCAATTATAGGTTGTCCCAAAAAATATTGCAGTCATTATGTGGTGCGATGGCGTACCCGGCCATCGTAGGCGATCGCTACCGAGCAAAGCCAAATAGCTTAAATTCACTTGCAGCTTTGTCCAGTTAGTTATATTCTTTAATTGCTTAGAATCACAGATTTACTTGCGGAAATCTTCCGAATGAGGCATTAATCCTAGCGAAACGTCCTACGAAATTCAACAAAGCGTGTTAAAAATGGTAACTGAATCAAAAACACAGCTTTTGAAAGACTAGGGAAGATTGATTACGGAAGTATCATCAACATTTAGGGTGGAAAATTTAATCTAATTAGCTGTCCTAAAGAATGGTTAAACCAGTTGGTGTACTTAACTAATCAAGCAAGTAATAAGTTTGCAAGTATAAGGTATAGGTTTCGATGGCACCGCCTCTTGTGTCTGTTCCAATGAAGAAAACTAAGAAACCCTCTCTGGTGCTGACGCTCTCGGCTGCTGGGCTATTAATTGGTGCAGGGAGTGTAGCATACTGGTTGTTAAGCCAGAGACAAATATCTTCCAGTGATTTGCTTGTAGGTGCAAATATTATTCCTGGTGATGCACTGTTTGCGGTTTCTCTGACCACAGATGCCCAGCAATGGCAGAAATTGCGGGAGTTTGGGACAAAAGAAACCCAAGCAGAACTGGACAGAAATTTAGTAAAATTGCGCGATCGCTTTCTGACTAATAATGGTTACGACTTCCAGAAAGATATCGTCCCTTGGGTAGGCAATGACGTTACAATCGCAATTCTTGCCCCAGCAACAGCAAGCAAAGCTGTACCCAAACCAGTTACCACTAATGAAGATGCTGCTAGCGATCAGCAGTCGATGGTAATGGTATTACCAGTAAAAAATCCAGAAATCGCCAAAAACATTTTGGCACAACCCAAAACCCTTAAACAAGGCAAATGGATTGACCGTATTTATCAAGGGATCGCCATCAAACAAAGTGAGGGGCAAACAGGGGAAAACTTATCAGCAGCATTAATAGATGGGCGTTTTTTAGTCATAACTGATAGTCCCAAAGCCACAGAACGAGCGATCGATGCCTACAAAAATCAAACATCCCTAGCGACAATAGGGGGCTTTGCTGAGAATTTTCCGAAAATTGCTAATTATCAACGCTTTGGTCAATTTTACGTCAATGTGCCAACAGCAGCTAAAATAGCCGCAGCTTCTCCAAATCGCCCTTTACCCGCTCAAGTATTAGCTCAACTGCAAAATAACCAAGGTTTAGCAGGGACAATGACTTTAGAGGCAGAAGGAATCCGCTTCAAGGGCGTTTCTTGGTTAAATCCTAATAGTCAACGTGTGCTGGCGGTGGAAAATAAAGCTGGGAAAATGCAAAGTCGCGTACCAGCAGAAACCTTAATGATGCTTTCGGGAGGAAACTTACAGAGGTTGTGGGGAGATTACGTTTTAACATCTCAAGGAAATCCCCTCTCACCGATCGCACCAGAACAACTCAGAGGTGGGATAAAATCTCTTACCACTCTAGATTTAGATAAAGATTTGCTCAGTTGGATGAAAGGCGAGTTTTCCTTATCAGTGATTCCTAATACTCCCAAAGAAGGTTCACCAAACGATTTTCGTGCGGGCTTAGTGTTCATGGTACAGGCCAGCAATGCCTATGGTGGGCAAAGCCTACGCAATTCAGCCGAAGCATCCATAAAACAACTGGATGATGTGATGAGAAATCAATACCAATTCCAAGTGCAACCTGCAAAAGTTGCAGGGCAACCTGTTGTCAACTGGGTTTCACCTTATGGTACTTTAACTGCCACTCACGGTTGGTTAGATGGAGATGTCGCCTTTTTAGTAGTGGGCGCTCCCATCACTGATAAAATTGTTCCCAAGCCCAACAACACACTAGCTAGCACGATCCCATTCCAACAAACAGTTCCTACGGAACCAAATCCAACAAATGGTCAATTTTTTCTGGATGTGGAACGAACTGTGAACAATTTCCCTTTACCAACTCTAATTCCCAATCAACAAACTTTGCTAGCTGCAACACGCTCGATTGGGATGACATCTGCTGTCAGCGACAGTCGTAGTAACCTCTACGACATTTTTATAGCACTCAAAAAAGTTAGTAATACGACTCCCTTGCCTAGTCCAGAAAGCAATAATAGCAACTCTTCTAGATAAGAGAGCAAGGGGCAGGGGAGCAGGGGAGCAAGGGGGCAGAGGGAGACAAGGGGGACAAGAAAAATGAAAATAACCATTCCCAATTACCAATTCCCAATTACCAATTTCCAATTCTCCTATCCCATAACCCTGTAAGCATATAGGATCAGAACAGTCAGAATCCATATTTTAAATTATCCACGGAGAGAACACTTTATGAATCTGGTTGTACTCCAGAACTGGCTGGACAATGCCTCCTTTGCCATATTATTCCTAACAATGCTGGTGTATTGGGGAGGAGCGGCTTTTCCGAATCTGCCTTATCTAGCCGCTTTGGGGACAGCTGGGATGGCGATCGCTAATTTGTGTATGGCGACTCTACTAGGGGCAAGATGGATAGAAGCTGGTTACTTTCCCCTAAGTAATCTCTATGAATCCCTGTTTTTCTTAACTTGGGGAATTACCACTGTCCATCTAATTGCTGAAAGTAGTAGCCGTAGCCGCTTAGTAGGAGTTGTTACAGCTCCGGTGGCAATGTTGATCGCTGCTTTTGCGACAATGACATTACCATCCCAGATGCAAGCGTCAGAACCCCTAGTACCAGCCTTGAAGTCAAATTGGTTGATGATGCATGTCAGCGTCATGATGTTGAGTTATTCTGCTTTGATGGTGGGTGCGTTATTAGCGATCGCTTTTCTGATTGTCACTCGCGGTCAAAACATCCAGCTACAGGGTAGTTCTGTCGGTACTGGTGGCTATCGCAGCAACGGCTACCGCTTGCATAAAGCAGCTGAACTCATTTCTCAACCAGCAGCCCCTTCTGCTGAAAATAACGGCTTTGCTCGTTTTGAAAGTGGTAGCAACGGTAACGCTAACACCGCCGTTTTGAATTTAGTAACTACTTCTGAACCTCAAACCGTAGCATCTGCCGAACCTCTTTCACCTCAGCGCCTTAGCCTTGCCGAAACCCTCGACAACATCAGCTATCGCATCATCGGACTCGGATTTCCCTTATTGACAATTGGCATTATTGCCGGTGGCGTTTGGGCTAACGAAGCTTGGGGTTCTTACTGGAGTTGGGATCCTAAAGAAACTTGGGCATTAATCACCTGGTTAGTATTCGCCGCCTATCTCCACGCCCGAATCACTCGCGGTTGGCAAGGCCGCCGTCCCGCAATTTTAGCCGCCACTGGCTTTGTTGTTGTTTGGATTTGCTATCTCGGTGTGAATCTTTTGGGTAAAGGTTTGCATTCTTACGGCTGGTTCTTTTAATAACCTCACTCCTAACCCTCTCCAGCAATGGAGAGGGAGAAAGGAGCAGATTTAAATTTACTATTATCTCTTGGGAATTATTTCGGATGAACTGTTATATCACTGGAAAATATAGATTTAGTGATAGGACATTTTTATGGAAGATGGATTTGAGAGACTTAATCACGATGAAGTTGTGTCTATAGAACCAGACACCTTTAATAAATTAGATATTGCTAAAACTTTTAAAGTCCGTGATTTGATTACCGCAATTAAGGAATATATTGGAGCGGAAGAAACAGACGAAGTAAATTTGTATACCCAAGGATTAAATTGTGAAGTTTTGCAATTTAGTACTCAGGGATGGAAAAAAGGAAAAGTTAGACTTGCTTTAGAATTTTGTCCTGATGAATCTGAGTCTCCACTTGATGAGATTTTTCAAAAACTCAAACAAGTAGAAAACTAACACCCAATTACTATTTTTTGCCGAAGCGCGGCAAGCACAACGACGCGCCCAATTATTAGCAGATCAGTTGCGATCGCTCGGGTAGATCCTGATTATCTCTCATTTTAAAAAGGGAGTAAGGAATGGGGAAAAATGATCGCAAAGACGCGATAAATTCCCTAATCACGAAGACGCGATAAATCGCCGTCTCTATAAAGGATTACTGTAGAGACGGCGATTTATCGCGTCTCTTACCTTAACCGAACAGCATTGTAAGGTTCACAAATGAGTCTTTGACGAAGGATTTGAATGTTATGTTTTAATACCTGGTCAACAATGGCGGACAGGTAAAATTAGAGTCCGCCTAGAATTTTGCCCTGATGAAACTGAAATTGAAGAAAAACAAGAAAATAATCGCTCAGATATCAATCCAGAAAGTTCTCCGTTCGATGATCTTCGGCAGCAACTCAACGAAGCTGAAAATTAATACCCAAATCGTAATTGTCGATGCACGTGATATAAGAGACAATTATTTTTGTCCGTCGGCGCTAAAAAATCCAAAATGGTATGGACTCCTCTACACGCAAAAATACATCGCACCATCCGATCGCGCCACTTATTTGAGCGCAACCAGCGACTATTAATCGCTGTCTCCGGCGGACAAGATTCTTTGTGTTTAATAAAATTACTTTTAGATTTACAATCCAAATGGGGATGGGCTTTAGGTATTGCTCACTGCGATCATCGTTGGCGTTCTGACTCCCAAGCTAATGCTCATCACGTTGAAAACTTAGCTGAAACTTGGGGTACATCCTTTTATTTAGAAACAGCCAACGAACCTATAAATAGTGAAGCTACTGCACGCGATTGGCGCTATCAAGCTTTAAGTGCGATCGCTCAAGCGAACAATTATCAGTATATAGTTACAGGACACACCGCCAGCGATCGCGCCGAAACTCTCCTCTACAACTTAATTCGCGGTACTGGTGCTGATGGTTTACAAGCCCTGACTTGGCAACGCCCTCTGACTACAGGCATTATGCTAGTGCGCCCACTTTTAGAAGTCACTCGAATACAAACAGAGCAATTTTGTCAAGAGTTTAAATTGCCAATTTGGGAAGATTCCACCAATCAAGATTTGCAATATGCCCGCAACCGTATTCGCCAAGAGTTAATACCATATTTACGGGAAAATTTCAATCCCCAAGTAGAATCAGCCTTAGCTCAAACAGCAGAACTTCTCCAAGCAGAAGTAGAATATCTCGAAAAGGATGCCCAGCAGTTGCGGGAAGAGGCATCTACTTTTTCCTTATCTCCCCTACTCCCTACTCCCCACTCCCCACTCCCCTTACGCCTAAATCGTCGGGTATTGCAGAAAGCACCATTGGCACTGCAACGTCGCGTGATGCGTCAGGTGTTGCAGCAAATACTTACTGATGCAGCAAGTTTTGAACATATTGAGAAATTAACGGCTTTAATTACAGCGCCCAACCGTTCGCAAACCGATCCATTTCCTGGTGGTGCGATCGCTCAAGTAGAAGGTGACTGGATTTATTTAAAATAGTTAGGAGTTAAAAGTTATGAGTTAAAAATCTTTAATTCATCACTCTTAACTCCTAACTTATTAAGACGCTAATAATTCTGGCTGAGGCATTAAACCTTGGAGAGTGTGGCGCAACTGGGCGATCGCTTGCACTTGATGATCGCCAGTTTCCTGGAATTGATCCAAAGATTCTGCAATTCCTTGCAGCTTTTGCCGTAAGCCATCAAGAGAATCCTGAATTGGTTGTAGTGCTTCTTGATAAAGATTTACTCGACCACAACATTCAGCAGTTGTTCTTCGCAGGGACAGCAAATTTTCTTCGATCGCTTTCAGTTCTCGGCGCTTTTCATCCAAATCGTGGGTTTGATTGTCAATCATTCCCTGATTTAGCTCAACACCAGAACGAATTTGATCAATTTCACGTTCTAGCTTTTGGATTTCCTGCGAATATTGTTGTCGCTGGGTTTCTATTTGTAATAGAATTGGTTCTAAATTAACTTTATTACCATCTTCTTCCTCAACAACAGTATGTCCTTGTCGCCGTAGCAATACAGCTTGGTGTTGCTTGAGAAACTTCTGATGCTGTAACATATTGCGGCGTTGTCCCACCAAACTGGAATTTAGCATCTGATAGAGGTCTTTTTCATCTGTTAATTCCAGTTCCAAATTGATGTGATCCTGGTCAGATGCTTGGCTTAATTTATTTTGCAGTTCTTCGATAGCTTCTTGTTTATATTTCAGTTCTTGTTCTTGATCGTGAACAAAGCTAGCATCTATTTCTAGCTTATGCTGCAAGTCTTGGACTATCTTTTGTAGTTCTTCTAAAGACATTTTATCCAAAGCTTCCACATTCGCTTGCTGGCCGAGAACTACATCACTAGAGGTTGCAGCTAAAGAGTGAATTTGTTGATATAATTCTTCAGCATTTCGTAACTGCTCTTTGATTATCCGGGCATACTCTTGCTTGCTAGTCAGGTCAGCTGTATTTATTTGCAACTGGGCTGTTTGCTGAACTAGAGTATTGTGTGCTTCTTGCAATGCGTTTTGGCGATCGCTAAAGGTTTGCGACAACCGCTCCACTTCTTCTTGCTGCTGTGCGATCGCTGTTTTTTGTTCTTCTAGTTTTTGCCAGTGCGGGTTTAGAGTTGCTTGCTGCTTTTCCACCAATTCAAAAGCCAGATGCAGATGTTCCCTGACTGCTTCCGTGGGAGCTACGCGACTAGATAAGCGATCGAGTAACTCACTCATTACCCGACTTTGCTCTTCATCCAAAACCGTCCCTTGTTTAAAATCTGCTTGACGTTCCTCTAGACGGCGCTGCTCACCCCGTAAATGTTCCCAAGCGCCTTCCAATTCTAGGCGGTTGCGTTCAACTTCTGTTTTTAACCGTTCAATTTCCTGGCGGGATGTGTCAACTTCTTGTTTTTGCTGCTCTAGTTGTTGCAACTCCTCTTCCATGTTTTGCAACTGTTCTGAGCGTACTTCCATGTCCATTTCACGGCGATTCAACTCTTGCGCCTGAAACGTTAACGACTGTTTCCACTGATCGATTTCATCTTCCTTGAGCTTAAATTTCTCCAATTGGCGGGAAAAATTCTGCAAAATATTGACTAGTGGCCGCCCTGCTTCTTGAATTCGCTGCACTTGACGATTCGGATTCAGTTCAACCAATACCAAAGCGCCATCATTTAATTTGCTTGCGTCCTCAGCAGCAATCACTTCTTCCGACACAGTACTCCAATTCTGGTCAGTTCGCTGACAAGCTAGCAGTTTCAATTCAGTTTTGCCACCGCCACTGAGTAAACCACCTTTCTGTTTTTGTACTTCTGCTAAATACAGCACACCGTTAGTCCTTTATTGATGCACTTAAAGTTCGTGTTTTGAGATATACCTTAAATAATTCTGTTAACTTGTCTCCCTGAACCCATGTTTAGGAAAACAAGACAGACAAAACTATAGACGCAATATATTACGCCTTGATATTTATAAAAGCGATTTGGTCACGCCTTTATATTTTGTACTGATGAGAGTGATGATGACTTCCGTGTTTACACTAGCTTTGTCAAAGGGTAAGTAAGCCGTGGGAAAAATTTATAAGTATGTAACAAAAAATTAAGCAGAAGAATTGGAGTTAAATCTTATACGCTGTGTACTATATTTTCCCTTCTCTG
>NZ_JACJSH010000053.1:0-49744 GCF_014698055.1 Nostoc sp. FACHB-133 | reverse complement strand
CACTGTCCCATTGTGTTGCTAACTCCATTGAAACTGCAACCTGAAAACATTGAATGCCAAATTGCCAAAATTGTTCAGGGTATTCTCCCATACTCCGACTCTAGAAGCGTCAATAATTTCTCTTCCACCGCCGTAAGATAAGCCCGATTCAGCTTTCCTAACGACTGCAAGAGACTTTTGACTGTCTCCTCAAGTGAATCTGAATACACCCGATTAATGCGATCGCAAATCACCTGCATCTGCTGACACTCCTGGGGCAGGTAGTTGAAGGATTTCAGATGTTGTAACCCAACGGCGCACTCGCCATCCCACATTTTCACCGTGCAACTAAAGTCATTCACTGCGCTGACAATAGCCCAACACCCACCCTTTCCTCTGAGTTCTGGATTATCTTTGGCTAAGATTTGGCATACCTCGCCTAATTGATAGGTGTTAGGTACTTGAGTACGTTCCATTATGCGCTGCACCGCATCTTTGACGATGCGATGAGATGGTACTTTCCCGTTGGCAGACTCTACAGCTTGCTCCCATGCTTCGGGCTGAATATCTGGGTCAAGCTTGGACAGTGGCCTGATTTGCCACTCATTAGTCGGCAAAATGTGAACGTTCCGTTCACATTTTTCCACTAAATTATCAAAAATAACCGCAGCTTCTATTAAATGGTAGGGCTGTCTGCGGCTAAAACCAAAGCGTTCGCGGCAATAATCTTCAAAAGTTTTGTGCGTGGAACGATATAGTCTGCGATCGCGTAACTCAGTTAATGCCTTCCCTGCTTCAAAGAACGCTCGTTCTACCCTACGCTCCAAGTGCAGGCGATCGCTTTGCTCCTGCTCGGTCAATTCAGGTACTTCAACAGCAGCAATATCGATGATTGCTGAAGCTGGGTTTTCTGAAGGGGTAATGTCTGAGTTGATGGGCAGTTCTGGATTGCTTAATGCGGCAGAGGTAGCTTGTTTGCGCTTACGGGGTGGGGTGTTCATGCTTCCACCTCTTATAGCTTAAGTATGCTCAGGAACAAAAATACTTATGATGCCTCCTTATTAGGTGTTAACCATAATACCTGAGTATTAGGTTTAGCTGGTTTACCAGGATTAGATAATTGCTCATTTTCGGCTTTTTGTAAACCTTTTGATTGAATATCCCCAGTTGTAGGGTCGCCATCATGATCAAAAGTGTAGTCAAACAAATCCCCAGGTGTAATTATTCGGTTATCACCTGCGGCTTGATACGCCTTTGTTAAACCATTACATAAACTGTTTAAAACTCTCCCACTGATCTGTTCAATTTCATCAGCGTTTTTCAGTTTTGAAATGGACGTTGGGTGGATACCCGAAAGTTCAGCAAGTTCTTTATTGCTGATTTTCTTCTCTGCCATTAATATTCTTAGCCGCCAACGAATCATCTTTTGAGAGTCTTTTTTTGTTTTCCTTACTCTCATAGTTTCCTCCACTAATGCTTTTATAGCTAGATCGCTTACTTAAAGCGATTCCTTCAAATATAGCAGCCATAACAATTAATATGCAAGCTTGACAAATACATAGCGAGGTCGCTATATTTATAGATAGCAAAAAGCGACCGCACCTCTCTCGCAAATTGGAAGCGATCGCTTTTGCAAAACATCCACCATACAGATGGCGTAACCAATATAATGACATACCAAATCTACAGCCATCAACAGCTGCACCTGAAATCTATTGCCCGTCTCAAGCAAATCTACAGCGAAATCGGCTGCACAGTCGAAGTAAGCGACAAACGCTGCAAAGATGCCTGGATTTCCGCCATTGTTAACTATCAGGCAAGCAAGGTTCAGAAACTTACCCCCACTGCCCCCGACGAACAAGCCATAGCCCAAGCCGAACTCGACAACTACATTGCTGACCAAGCCCAAGCCCTTGCTCCCGAACCCCTCAGAATAGTCGAAATCTCGTTTGACCATCACGAATATTATGCTGATGACAAACTGATAGCCAGCATCAGCCATGACGATAACCACTTAACGCAACGCTGGGTAGTCATGATCAACGATAAAGAATTATTTCGTGCCAATACTTTAATGCGTTGCGATCGCTTCATCTGCTCTCACTACAAAGACGGTTCATTACCTGTGCAGGAAAAAGAAGCAACACCCCCCACAACCGAAAACCACATCATGGCGCATATCTTCAACGAGTGCCAGAATTATGGGTTTGAAATTCTCGATGATGGCATTTACAACAACAACGGCGTGAAACTGGGGCAAGTCGGATGCACTGACGGGAACTGGTGGGTGAAGAGGCGTTGTTCAGTTCAGCAGCAGTATTCTAACTCCGTGTTTGATGCAGTGCGTAGGCTTTGCCCGTCGCAGACATCGCTGTCGATGGTGGATGTGTCTTGTGATAGTAAATCCATTTTTGATGAATATTTTTTAGAGCAACCGTTAGAACAGCTAACTGGCGATAGATTGCAACGACTGCTGGAGAGAGCAGAGTTAGTCACAGCGTAAGTCTTGGGCTTCGCTTGGGAAAAGGTTAAAGGGAAAGGGGGAAAGGTAAATTTCTTCATTCCCTTCCCCTTTGCCCTTTCCCTTTTCCCTAAAACACATTCCCTTCATTCACTAATCACTTATTCATCTATGCAACCCACAATATCAATTCTCCTACACTGGCGCTACACTCGCTTTGCTTATGACCAGCATACACAACAAACAGGGTATTATTCCTTGCGTGATTACTAGCATCAACTCAAAGCTTACAAAGATAATCGTTTTGAGTCGCAAAAGTAAAATTTAAGGGAAGGCGACCAAAAAATGACATCGCTTTTTTCTCAGCCTGTATCTACTATTTAATTTTAGTGTATATGTACTATACAAAAGTACTATTGCTGATATTTGCTGCTTGATTCTTGAAGAAGTCCATGTTACCATCCGTAATGTTACGTAAAAATAACCTGATTAGTTTGCTGTAGAGTCAAAATCTATTCATAACTAGGCAAAAATTAGCAAAATTGCCCAAACAGAATATAACAATTTATCAGCTTCAATTGTGATTCATTTGCAAGTTAACAATTAGTAGTGGGAAAAAGATGTGTAGAGTATTGATATTTTTCCCCACAACTTTTGTGATGAGAAAATTTATGCAAATCATGGCAGTTACATCGTATGAAAGTCACAGAAAAATCAAGTATTTTGCAGGCATCATACAGATTTTGGAGCATCCCAAAGATTCCACCAGAAAACTTGGTTAGCCATAAGACCGATCGCAGCAATACATTCAAGTTATGGCAGATAGGGATTACTCTGGCAGCAACTAGCGGAGTGATTTTTTCAGGGAATAGTGCGATCGCCCAAATTGTTCCCGATCGCACTTTAGGTGCAGAAAGTTCTGTTGTCACACCCAATGTTGATATTAAAGGTGTATCGAGCGATCGCATCGATGCAGGGGCGATTCGCGGTGCTAATTTATTCCATAGTTTTCAGGAATTTAATATCAGGGAAGGACGAGGAGCTTATTTCAGCAACCCGGCTGGAATTGAGAATATTTTTAGTCGGGTAACAGGGAACAATGTTTCAAATATCAATGGGAAACTCGGCGTACTGGGTAATGCTAATTTGTTTTTGCTCAACCCCAATGGAATTATTTTTGGGCCCAATGCATCGTTAGATTTGAATGGTTCATTTTTAGGTAGTACAGGCAATAGTTTTAATTTTGGGAATGGGGAAGAGTTTAGTGCTAATAATCCGACAGCCCCACCATTGCTATCTGTATCAGTGCCTTTGGGAGTGCAATTTAACCAAGAACAACCAAGTGCGATCGCTAATTTTGGCAATCTCTCAGTGGGGACAGAGCAAAACCTGAACCTGATGGGAGGAACGGTGGTTAGTACCGGGCAGTTGTCAGCACCGGGAGGGCAGGTTGCTGTTGCATCTGTGCCAGGTGGTAGTGTGGTGAATTTGAGTCCATCAGCACAATTTTTAAATATTGAGACTTCATCACCTGTAACGAGTGTAGGCTCATCTTCTCTGAGTGAGTTACTGACAAGTGTTGATGAGCGTCAGCGTCCAGGGTTAACCGTGAACAGCAACGGACAAGTTGAGTTGACAGGATCGGGTTTGCCTGTGGTGGATGGTGATGTGGTGGCAAAAAACGTTACGGCACAGACTGCAACACTCACAGCGAATAATAATTTAACGCTGGTGGAGAATCAGTTAGGTACAACTGGTGATTTGAACCTGCTGGCGCGGGATACGGTGCGGGTGCGGGACAGTGTGAATAATCCCTTTGTCGCTCAGGCTGGAGGACAGCTATTAGTTCAAGGTAGGCAAGGAGTTGATATTTTTGCCTTAAATCATCCCTCCAGTGGTCTGCTTTCGGGGGGGGATATGGTGTTGCGATCGCTTAACACTGTGGGAGGTGATGCTCACTACTGGGCTGGGGGAAATTTTCGGATTGAGCAAATGGATGGGAGTTTAGGAGGTTTGTTTAGTCCTTATGACCCGATTATTCGGGCTAGTGGCGATGTAAGTTTTGCCAGCTACGAAGGAGCTTCACTGCACATTCTTGCTGGCGGGAGTGTAACTATACGTGACACAGTTACGATTACGGGTGCAGATGGAACGAATGGACTTGTTGAGACAGTATTCTTATCAGATGATGATCCTAATGGCAATCGTCGCTCTTTTGTAGATATTGATGGCAGAAACTCTCCGACTCTAGATATTCGGGCTGGTGTACGTGCAGATGCGATCGGCACTCCAGAATTTACGCCAGTTCCTTTCCCAGGAGTAGATAATAACGGCAATGAGAATAACATTTTTCCTAATTCTCCAAACATCACGCCAGACATCAGTGATGACACTCGAAGAAACGGTGCAAATATCACAATCGGAAGTATTGTTAACAGAGGCATTCAAGGTCAAGTAGTCAGAGGTCAAGTATTTTTAACCAATCAATATGAGCCAAATCTTGATCTCCCTGGTGGTTCCATTGAAATTACAGGTGGAATACCAGCTCCAGATGACCCAGCTCCAGATGACCCTGATTTAAGTTTAGGCTTCACTTCAATTGCTGCTTATGGTAATGATGTCACAATAGATGCCAGAGGCGATGTCACAATTGCTCGAAATATTATTACTGGTTCTGGTGGAGATATAGGTGGAAATGTCAATATCCTTAGTGGAAGAAATATTGACACTACAGGGGGGAGGATAATTTCTTTAAGTAGTAGATTAGCTGGAGATGTTACTCTCAGTGCTACTGGCGATATTCGCTCTGGTAATATCGAAGCTTCTAGCAATACTGATGATCTAGGATTTAGCACAATTAGACTTGAATCATTACAAGGGTCAGTGATTTTAGATAGAGTTCAATTGAGTACTTCTAATCCTGATGGCTATGATTTTGCAGGAAATATCGAAATTTCTGCTGGCAAAGATGTAAATATCACTGGTAATAGAGTATTGGATGCCGATGGAAATGAGACTGGTGATATTAATCTTATCAGTAATGGATATTTTGGGATTGTTAATATTGAAGCTGGTGGCAATGTCATTATTACAAACAGTCTCTTAAGTGCCGAAACTCCAAGAAGAGATTACGTTAATGAATCTGAAGAACCTAAAAGTCGTTCTGGAGAAATGAAAGTAATTTCAAGAACTGGAGAGATTAATATTAGCAATTCTTCTTTGTCCACTACAACTGGCTCTAGTAAAGCCGATCCAGGGAGTATTTTCCTGACAGCAGAAAATGGCAAGGTCTTAATTCAAGATAGTAGTAATATCACCAATACCATTCAGATTCGTTCTGGTGGTGTGGGTGATAATACTTCTCCCGAAGTTAATATCAGGGGTAACTCTGTTGAAATTCTTGGTAATTCATTTGTAGATACGAGAAACAATGGATTCGGGAAGGGTGCAGATATAGCCATAACGGCAACTAACGGGGGTTCAATTAAAATCCAAAACAGTGGTTTAGATGCGGCAGCATCTAATTCTGCTAACGGTGGAAATATATCTTTAAATACCAGCAATGGAGGTTCGATAGAATTAGAAAATTCCACAATTTTTACAGATACTTTTGGCTCTGGAAAGGGAGGTGACCTTAACATCACAGCAGAAAATGGTTTAATTAAATTAAATAGTTTTATACCACCAGAAACAGAATATTTTACAGGGGAAGCTACTTTGGTAGCTACAGTCAATAAAGGTGAGAACGAAAGACCAGATGCTTCGGGTAGAGGAGGCAATATCAATCTCCAAGCAAGAAATGTAGTGTTAGAAAATGGAGCCAAAATCCAAACCAGAACAGATGGAACACCAGAACCTAATAACCCCGATAAAAATGCACAAGCAGGAAATATTACAGTTAATGTTCAAGACTCTGTAACTATGTCAGGTAACTCAGAGTTGAATGCAAAAACTACTGGAAGCGCAAATGCAGGTTCTGTGGAAATTCAAGCCAATGAACTAATAATTCAAGGTGGATCTAGAGCTACAGCTAGTAGCGAAGGTTCAGGAAAAGCTGGGGATGTCTCTGTAGGTGCTAACTCGGTACTGTTACGGGGTACTAATCCAAATACTGATTTTCGCAAAATTTTCGAGAATAATCAGACACCTAAAGAAGGCTTATTAGCTGAAGCAACTAATGGTGGAACTGCTGGAACTTTAATTATCTTTGCAGATGAACTCAGGATTGAGAATGGAGCCGCAGCAACTGTAAGTAGTCCTAATGGACAAGCAGGAAACCTCGTAGTTTTCGCAAAAGAAATCTTTTTAAATAATGGGGCACTTCTTGCTACAACTGGACGTGAAGGAAGCGAGCCTAGAGCGAATATTTTTCTATTAGGAAATGAAGGAAATGAAACTACGCTTGTTCAGTCAGTAGTAGATTTACTGTTATTAATAAGCAACAAGAAGCTAGGCGAGCAAGGCAAGAAATCTCTACCTGGTTCTCCTCTTGATTTCCTGATTCTGGGCAATGAAAGCCTAATAGAGACTAACGCCGTAAACTCTGCTAATGGTGGCAACATCGCCATCAAAACTAGGCTGCTTATTGCACTTCCACCAACCGGGAAAAACGGTAATGATATTTCTGCGAATGCACTGGCAACAGGTAATGGTGGCGTTGTCGCAATCGATCCTAGACCTTTAGGCATCTATGGCACAGAGTTCCGACCAAAAACACAAAATATATCTTTGAATGAGATCACTGCCTCTTCCGAGCAAGGTCTGCAAGGCACTGTGGTAATTGTCCCAATCAATGTAGACCCTAAACGTGGGATACTCCAGTTGCCAGAAGATTTAGGTGATTCTTCCAGATTAATTACGCAGAGTTGCCCCGTGGGTAAAACGCAAGCTGGAAGCAGCTTCATTGTCACTGGACGGGGTGGTTTGCCGCCAAGCCCAAGTTCAGCACTTAGCAGTGATGCTTTGATGGGAACAACGACAAACGCCTCCCCAAGAGAAACTCGCTTGATGCAAAGCAGTTCCCCAAGTTCCACTCTTGTCGAAGCCAAAGGTGTGAACATTGGACCCAAAGGCGAAATTATTTTCACTGCCAACCCATCCAAACCTACTTCTGATAACTCTTGGCAAAGAAACACACGTTGCAATGCACAATAATTCTCGTGTTCAATCACCAGTTGTAAACCCCTGGCTAAGAACTACTGCTCTCTCAAAAGGACTAAAATCCTTGTTTAGCAATACTTTTAATCCGTTGAAACGCACTTTATCTATTAGCCCGGAAATTGATTTCCCGATGGTCGAGGGTTTGAAAATACGCCCTCGGCTGCTACTACCCATCGCAACACTAGCACTGAGTCTACCTGTATCATTCAGCACACATACGGTTGCGTTAGCACAAGTCCCCATCAATGCACCTTCAGCGCAGAACTTACCGCCCAATTTGCCCCCTCCCCGCGATTTAGTACCTCCACTATCTCCACCCCCACAACCGCAGCTAGTTCCTTCACCTCTTCCAGAAGACATTTTACCCAACCAACAACCTCCCCAACAACTACCGCAATCGGTTCCACCGGTTCCTGACACCTTTTCTGTCACCAAGTTTCAATTTGAAGGGAGTACGGTTTTCAAAGACGAAGAACTACTCCAAGCAATGGAAGTAATTCTCTATAGTCCCGAAGCATTAGACGAAAAGACTAGATGTGAACAACTTTCAGGTCGATCAATTAAACTGTCTCCCCTTCGGAGACTGCCAAGAACTGAAAAAGACGCTCAACAACTGTCCTTTGCCCAATTGCTAAAGGCACGTTCGGCGATTACTCAGCTTTATATTTGTAAAGGCTACATTACCTCTGGCGCAGTGGTTCCAGAACAAAAGCTAGAGGGAGGTGTTGTGAAAATTCAGTTGGTTGAAGGTAGCTTAGAAGGTATCAAAATTACTGGGACTCGGCGATTAAATCGTAGTTATATTCGCAGTCGGTTAGAAAGAGCAAATCAAAAACCCCTAAATCGCGATCGCTTACTCGAAGCATTGAACCTACTCCAGTTCAATCCCCGCATTGACAGCTTATCAGCAGAATTGTCTGCGGGCACTCGTTTTGGTACAAACTTGCTCGAAGTCAATGTCAAAGAAGCCAATACCTTTCACGGTGAAATCAAGCTTGATAATAGCCGATCGCCGAGCGTGGGTAGCTTCCAACGCAGCGCTCGACTGTGGGAAGATAACTTATTTGGCATCGGAGACACAATCAGCCTGTTCTACGCCAACACTGACGGTAGTAACGAAGTCGATGTCGGCTACACCTTACCCCTCACTCCCCAAGACACTACCCTGACCTTCAGCTACAGTCATACCTCCAACAACGTAATTGAGGAACCTTTTAACGAACTAGATATTGTATCGAATTCGGATAGATACCAACTTAGTCTACGCCATCCGTTTATTCAAACTCCCACGAAAGAATTAGCACTAGGACTAACCCTTTCGCATCAGCGATCGCAGACTTTTCTCGGATTTGAAGATATTGGAGCTTTTCCACTATCACCAGGGGCTGACAATCAAGGACGCACGCGCATCTCTGCTTTGCGGTTCTTTCAGGAATGGACGCAACGGGGCGATCGCTCGGTTTTGGCATTGCGATCGCAGTTCAGTTTTGGGCTACCTATATTCGATGCCACAATTAACGATGTTGGTTCCGACGTTGCACCCGACAGCGAATTTTTTGCTTGGAGAGGACAGGCACAATGGGTGCGACGTTTTGGCACAGATACGCTCTTAGTCCTGCGGGGTGACATGCAACTCGCAGATCGCAGGCTAGTATCCTTAGAGCAATTTGGAGTTGGCGGAATAGCTAGTGTTAGAGGATACCGTCAGGATCAATTGCTGACAGATAACGGAGCCTTTGGTTCTATAGAACTTCGCATACCTATATTACGTATTCGTGAACCACAGGGATTGTTGCAACTAGTACCTTTTTTTGATGTTGGTACAGCCTGGAACAACTTTGAAGGTGCAGACCCCGATCCTAGCTGGCTTGCATCTGTTGGTTTGGGGCTGCGGTTTGAAATTCGCGATCATCTCAATGCTCGCTTAGATTGGGGAATTCCCATCGTCTCAGCAGATTCAAACGAAAGAACTTTACAAGAAAACGGTTTATATTTTTCTATCGTATGGAACCCCTTCTAAAGCGTCATTTCCGCAAGCTCTACCGCCGTATCTCCGTGCAGAAGGTAAATCACCAGATAATTTACCTATTTATCGTAGCTCTGATTTCGCTTATTTCAGTGTTTGGTATTCACAAGTTGTTGGTAGAAAAGGCTATTGGTAGCGAACCAGCAGCGCAACTGATTTGTACAAAAACACCAAACCTTAGCCCAGAACAGTTAAGTAGCCAAGGTAGAGAAAGTTACGAGTCTGGGCAGTTTGATGAAGCAATGGATTGCTGGCAAAAAGCTATTGCTGGCTACCGTAAACTTGACAATGAAACCGAAACTGTCAATAACCAAATTAACCTAGCGCAAGCCGAACAAGCGCTAGGATTTTTCCCACGCGCCTGTAGTACACTACTGCAAATCTATGGCGAGGAAAGTTGTAAAACACTCCCACAAGAGGAAGAGAAGCATAATGAGTTCGGAAAAAAACTTGCGGAACGTGCAAATTCTCCTAGCAAGATAGCAGGTTTACGTAGCTTTGGCAACGTCCTACGAGGACTAGGCGAACTAAACTGGTCCCATGAAGTTTTATTACTAAGTCTGGACAAAAGTCAACCTCAAGAAAAGGCGGCAATTTGGCTCGATTTAGGAAACACTCGGCGGGCTTTAAGTAATAAAGAACAGGACTTATACTACCGTTCACAAGATGAGCAAAATCTTATTTGTGCGATTATAGATGGTTACGCAACTACAGAAGCCTACCAAATGGCTGAAGGCGAAATAGGTTCCACCTCACCCTCTCTATTCAACACTAAACTACAGTCACAACTAAATCAGTTGAGCCTAGTATTAGATTTACAAGATTGGCGCAATAACGGATTAAATCAACAAACGAAAGGCAAACAAGATGTTTTAAATCAGTTGTTTAGTCCAAGTGGTTTATTTGTGCGTAATAATAAAGCAGAAAATTGCTGGACGCAGTTGGGATTAAATCCATCTCAATACAAGTTGACAAACCAAATTAATCTATGGTTAGTTAATCAATTATCAGAGCAAAACCCACTGATTCAATTACCCAAAATTGATAATCTTCAACAGCAGATAGAGGAACTACCAGAAACTCATGCGGCACTATTTACCAGGCTGAATTTTGCTAAAAACTTGATTCGGATCAAAAATGTACCTACTACAAAAATCAAGCAATTTCTGGAAACTTCAATTGAACAAGCCAAACGTCTCCGTGACTCGAAAACAGAATCTTATGGTTATGGATATCTTGGTGAGCTATATGAAAAACGTGGGGAATTTGAATTAGCTAAAAAGAATACTGAGACAGCTTTGTTCATCGCTCAATCACTTGAATTAGCCTCAGAAACTGAATATCTATGGGAATGGCAATTGGGACGTATTTACAAATCTCAAGTTCCAGCAAGAACACAAGCTCAAACTAAAGCAATGCTGCAAGGAAATTTGAATGCTGCACGGGAAATATATCAACGTGCATACGTAACTTTGCAATCCCTGCGTAGAGAGTTAGTTGCTGCTAATCCTGATGCCCAATTTTCATTTCTAAATGATATCGACAGCATCTATCGTGATTACGTTAATTTGCTGTTATGGGATGATAGCCCTTCCCCAGAATATCTCTTCAAAGCACGGGAAGTAATTGCTTCTTTACAAGCAGTAGAACTAGAAAATTTTCTGCGAGTAGCCTGTCCGGAATACAACGTAGAAGAAATTGACACAATTGTTGATAAAAAAGCACCAAATACGGCTTTTCTTTATCCAATTCGTTTAGAAGATAGAATTGAAGTTATTGTCAAACTTCCTAATAATGTTAATAGTAAAAGCTCAGGAAAGGAAAAACTAGAACATTACAGGGAATCAATAACAGTTAATTTTGAAGATGAAATTAGACAGTTTCAGAGAGACTTGGAAGAAGAATATACTTTTGAGGCTGTTATCAAAGAAGGTAAAAAAATATATGATTTGCTTTTGAAGGGCACAGAAAAATTTATTAAAAATAACCCAAATATTGATACATTGGTGTTTGCGTTAGATACAAATTTGCGAAATATTCCCTTGGCAGCATTGGTGGTTGATGATACAAAAAATCCACCCACCTATCTGATAGATAAGTACGCTGTGGCGTTAGCCCCAAGATTACAAATTCCCACCCCTCGAATCATCCAAGATAAAAAACTAAGTGTTTTAGCTGCTGGGCTAACTAAACCCGATGCTGAAAAATACCGACAATTTCCAGAATACTTCCAAAAATTTGGTAAGTTGCCTTTTGTTACAAGAGAGATAGAAGAGATTCAAAAGATAGGTGGTTCTAAAATTTCACTTGACAAACTCGTTGATGATGAATTTAATACTAACCAATTAGAAAGAAAGGTCAATAGTTCTATTTTTCAAATTCTTCATTTAGCTACACATGGCGAGTTTAGTTCGAGTCCGGAGAAGACATTTATATTAAGTTACGATAAACCAATTGTAGTTAACGAACTGGGTAATATATTCCGTAGGCAAGCTCAAAATCAACCAGAACCTATAGAATTAATTGTGCTGAGTGCGTGTGAAACCGCAGCAGGAGACCAGCGAGCAACTTTAGGAATTTCTGGTGTAGGTGTTCGAGCGGGTGCGCGTAGTGCGATCGCTTCTTTGTGGACACTGGATGATAAAATCAGTGTTGATTTTACTAAAAAGTTATATGAGCAACTGCTTAAACCAGAATTGACGAAAGCTCAAGCTTTGCGAAATGCTCAACGAGAACTGAGAGATGAGAAAAAATTCCCCGGTCGCCAACATCCGAGATATTGGGCACCTTACATTTTACTAGGGAACTGGTTGTAGGTTACATTTAAAAATTATTTATGGGTTTGTAGTTAAGCTTAACCAAGTTATAAATTCGTTAAGCTTAACTGTAAACTGTATTTATTCGTTACATTTCTGGTAAGTGCTTTTCTGTACGCACTCTAATGTTAAAATTGGGGATTTAGCAATCTCATCAGCAATCTTATTTTCCTCGTTTCTCTTATTACTTTCATCTCTCTTATCGTCCTCATCATTCTCAGCAATCAAGTCTAGTTCCTTGAAAAAGTCAAACCAATCTTGCTTTATAGCTTCTTGATAGTTGTTGGAATTTGAGGCAAACGAGTTCTGATGAGGTTGGCTTATTGGTTCGTAAGCCTTGACAAGCCAAGTAAAGGCATCATATAAGAGTCCGGATCGAGCATAAATATAATATCTTCGGGAAAGTAGAGCATTAGATGGCTCCACTGGAAATACCGATTTGTCTCGTGAAATTCTCTGAATCCAGCCAGTAACACTAGGATTTCTAGAAGGTTTATTTTCGTCACATATAATTGAGAAAAACCATTTGTATGGTTTATTAACTTCTAAACTTATTGGAAGTTTAACTTCAGCAATACCAGGTTCTTTAGGGAGTTTGAACAGAATTGGAGTTTCTCTAACAAGACCTTTGCTTTGGTATAAAAGTGCAAGCTTTGCATACTCTAGTTGTGATTGCTTATTATAACTATAGGGGATGTAGAACCACAAAGAAGGCTTCTCCTCTATAGTGTCACTCCGAATCCAGGTTACTTGAGAGGACTCTTGAGATATTGATTTAAGAGATGATCCCAGAGTTTCAGATGATAAAGAACTAAGTGGTAACAGTAGACTTGACTGTTTAATTGGAGGGATAAGTGCAATTAATCGTTTGTCTGTGTTTGTACTTTTATATGCTAGGTTAGGACAGTCTCCACGTCCTGCACCACCGTTTGCACGACTATCAGCTACTCCTCGTACATCTCGCCGTTGAAGACCAAGATAAGATAATATATCTTGCCAAATATTAGCTGCTAGAGTTGGCGAAGGGTAGCTGACTAAGAAAACCATTATGAGAGTACTGTTGAGAACAGTTTTAAAGCATCTAATGAATAAATGAGGCCAGAGCATAAATAACTTAGTAAGCTAAAAATGTTGTTGGGGTTTAATTTTTTTAGGAGATTGAAGCTCTACTAAAATTATTACTACTCCTACAGATAACGTAAATGCAGAAGTAGGAGAAAAGAATGGTATCCAACGCTTGGTTGAAAGACTAAAAAAGAGGTAACAGATAAGGTAAAAACTTAAAATACAAAAAAGATAACTTCCTCCTAATATAAATAAGAAATATCTAGATTTTTTGGATAACTGCGGTAAAATAGACCCAACAATTGAGCCAATGAGAATCAAAAGTATTTCATCTATACTAGAACCAACTTTCAGTAGAGGTCGTGGTGGTTGGTCTGAGACTGCACTCACAAGCTGACTCACCATTTGTGCTTGAAGATATAAACCCCGCATTTTTTCTCCTCCCTCTTTAGTACTAGAAAAGGGAGTAGCATGGGCAGCATCAAATCCCTCAGAGGGTGTTCCAATCAAAACAATTTTGTTTTTGATGTCATCGTCACTAATTTTACCATCTAATACGTCTTTAACACTAATTCTTTGAGCAAGATTATCAGGAGAATCTTTTGCGTCTTCTTTTACAAAACGATAATTCAGCAAAATTTGATAACCATTATAGTCATTCAATTTGTATCCACCTGATGTATGAGGAGCAAGCTGTTGTAAAACAGTATTCCCAGACTTGAGAAATTTATCTTTTACATCCATACTATACGGCTTGAACTTGTCATCTGTAGCCAAATATTTTTGAGCTACTTTGAAACTAAAGGATTCCATTTCTCCACTTTTATTATTCCTACATTTAGAATTTTTAGTTCTCTCAGTCTTTGGAGTTGGCATCGTCACAAGTTGTCTACGAATAACTCCAGTACTATCATCTAGCAGGTCACTCAACCCTACTTGTTCTATCGAAACATCAGTTTCAGGTGGAGGATCGACACCTTTATCTTTTTCTTTTAAAAAATAGGGAAATTTGCAAACAAAAATTAAAAGCTTGCTTTTTTCTTTGTTCTTAAACAATTCACTTAATTTAGGGTAATAAGCAGAAAAGTCACGATAAATATCTACGCCTACTACTCGAGGTTTTTTTTGAATTAGTTTATCTAGTAGTTGAAAGATAACCTTGTCTGACAAAGAAGCTGCATTTTGAGAAATTTCATATTTATTTTTATCAGAACTATAGTGTTTTCTATCATCATCAGTAATCTCAACGAGTAACAGTTTGCTATCTTGAGGCTCGGTTGGTTGATTTTGCATTATACGATCAAATAACAAAAGCTCTGATGCTTCAAATATTCCCATTACACGCATAACTATTACTAAAAGGGTTATTGGTACACTTGCAAAAAGCGTATTACGCAGGCTACGCCAAGGAATTTTAAATCGTCTTTTTGATGTTTGAGGTATGCTTATGTAATCTGATTTTGCTTCAATCGCCTTTCGGATTTCTTTTGCAACCTCTTTGAATGCTTCATCCTGATTTTGCCAACTTGTGATAGCTTCTTCATTTTTAGGAAGAGCTTGCAGATCACCAAACTGGGCACTTTTCCATTCACAAGGGCGTAGTAATACAGGAATAACACAAGCTTCTTTATCATTGTGCCTTCTCATAGCTAGTGTTACATCTCGCTGCCAGAGTTTCTCAGAAGCCAAAAAATCTGAACTAATTAGCAATAGAATAATACTAGCTGAATTTAGATGTCTTTCAATCTCATCAGCACTTACTTGTCCTGCACTAATTTCGCCTTCATGCCAATCATTAATAACTTTCTGATGCTTTAAAATACTTAAGTGATTGGCAAGTTTGTCGCGCAATTTTCTGTCTTCTTGAGAATAGGAAAAGAAAATTTCAATTGATTGTTTTTGCGCTAGTGTGAGCATAATTTTTCGTGTATTTAAATACGATGAAAACCTAAATAAACAGATAGGTTAAGCTTGATTCAACAGCTTCTTATAAAATAATGTTACTATTATTTTCAAGAATAAAGCCTATATTTGGGAACCTTGCATTTACTAAATGCCAGCACTTTGTTTAACTCTCAGAAAAAGTACGAGAATTATGAATACACTTTACAGATTAAGCTTTTCTACTTAACTCTTGCACAACTCGGCTGATACCTCTGGCAATATCTGCAAATGCCAGGTCGTGATTTGTCCAATTTGTTACGGGTTCTGCATTTTTGGGTAACGCTTGCAGTTTCCCAAATGGAGCTTTATGCCAATCTACCTCACGCAGAATTATTGGAATCACACGGGCTTCTCTTGCCTCATGCCTTTGCATTGCCCGCTTTAATTCCACACTCCAGCAGAAGTCAGATGCCAAAAAATCGGAACTAACCAGTAGCAAAATGATCTGGGCTGAATTCAACTGCTTTTCAATCTCACTTTTCCATTCATCCCCAGCTGAGATGTCGCGGTCATACCAGGCTTTAATCACCTCTTGTCGCTCCAGAAGTCTGAGATGCTTTGCCAGTTCATCTCTCAATTTCTCATCCTCATGAGCGTAAGAGAAAAAAACTTCAATCGCTCGATTTTCCGGTTGAGATACAGATTCTGGCTGAACAGGAGGTGGTTCTAAAGTGAAAATCTTCTGAGCCACACTGTCAGCTATTTGTGGCTTTTTAAGCAAAACTGGTGTTAGATGTTCTTCAATTCCTGCTAATTGGATAGCAGCACAACCTAAATTGTAAGCAAATTCTATGGATTCTCCTGCTCCCAAAGCATCATAGAAACCCACTGCAAATTCAATAGCAGCTCTGTCGCCGATCGCCTTTCTCATACCAATGACATAGTTAATATCTTGAGCGATCGCCTTTGCCTGCTCCTCAGAATAGCAACCATTCAACACCACACACTCAATCTGATTGGCAAATAGTTTAAACAAGCCAGCTAGGGCGGCTCCACTTACTAACTTGGATTGCCCAATCTCATCCTCAAAGACTAATCCCTCTTCCCCTTTACCATGTCCTGAAAAATGAATTATTTGCGGTTTGATATCTAACAATGCCCGTTGGATATCCCTTGGACGGACTGCTAACTTTTGCTCTAGACTAAATTGGTCACGCTTTTGGGCACGCCGTAATCCTTCCTCAATGTCTCGCAGTTCTTCATCTAGACGCAGGGGCGGGGTATTTTTAGGATTGGCTGCTAGAATCAGTATTTTTTTCACTGGAGTTTTGTTTTCCATAATTTTGGTTCCTTAAACCAATTTTGATCATGCTCTTTCGGACTTTAATGAGGCGGTTTCTGAGCTTCCCATGTCTGCAATAGTGGATGCCACTTGGACAGGAACGGACGCAACCCATTATTCAAAACTGCGATCGCAATTCCTCCAACTGAATCACGAGATGCACCAACATCTGGACCACCTTCTTTGAGAACTTGCCGCGTTACAGGAAACAAATTGTATAAAGATGTTAAAGCTTCTCGTAAAAGGCCGTTATCAGCTTCCAATGACTGCACAGCAATGCGTGTTATAAGTTCAACATAAAATGACCATGCTGCCCTACGTTCTGTTGGTCGGCTTCCCATTCTACTGAGCCAATACCGAAGGGTAGGCTGAAAGCTACTTTCTTTATTTTCGCTGGATCAGATTTAGGCATAAATTGGCCGCAAGTACTATAATATTTACTCAATAAAATAATGTGGCTAAAAAACTCTAATTCCTGGCAGTTTCTTGCCTTTTCGACTCACCAGCAAAGGAAGCTTCATTAGCTTTTAACCATTGCTCAACTAATTCAGTTCTCACTTGGCTCATCTTCAGCCCACGTAAAGCGCAAGCTGCATGAAACTGCTTCTTTAATTCGTCTGCAATACTTATATGCATAGCGGTTATTCTAAGTAGTGTCTACACAAAGCTACAAATGCACAAAACCTGATTCCAGATTGATATTAGCAATATTCAGTATATTTACGATAGGAGCTAAAATCAGGACAAACGTATCTGAAGCATAAGAATCCTTTAATAACAAGGATTTCGGCGTTTTCAATTTAGCCGATTTTTTCATCAGTATCCTTATGCCGTAAGGGTTTCAGAAATACCGTGCGTTTGCCCTGATTTTGCTTTGATGATTTTAACACCCCCAACACCTGCAAAATCTCCCTAACTGCTGCTTTCTACCGCTCCATCTCCTGAACGCGATTCAGTAAACGCTTTGGATATACTTCGGTGACTTGAGGTTGCGACCGCTCTGACTCCAAAACTCATAGTGGTAGTAAGCCTGTGGGTAATCCCTGCCGTTTCTAGTAATTGTTCGCTACAAGATGCTATCGCTCCCCTCACCCTTGTGCTGTCGCGTTTTACTAGGGGATATCTCATTACTAGGGCTAATCTCTGGTATTTAGTCTTTACTAGGGTTTATCTGCTTATCCCCTAGTAATTTTTTAGGGATGTACTTTGTCCTTTTTTCCCGTTTTCCCTAAGCGTGATAATAAGCCTGGGGGTATGTATTCCTTACCGTTCTTGATTATGGTGCGGCAGTAAATACAGCCGTTGCCTTCACCCTTTCGTCGGCGATTTTTACTAGGGTTCTTACTGGGGGATATCTGCAATTGAGATGAGTTTTTACCAGGGCTATAACTCATTTGCCCTAGTCCAGATTTCTCAACAGATGCGATCGCATCCTTAGTTGCTGCTTTCATAACCTAATTTAGAACAAATTCCCCTAACAAAAGGCGATCGCTGTCCTTGGTTGTTGCATAGTAATACAAAGTTGATGACATGAACGGTCATGCCACCTTTCTGTAGGGTACTTTATTACTGCTTACAACAATAAATCTAAAATGTTATGCTGGCAAGTAGCAACGGTAAAAAAATTACTACAATGATAGATATTGAACATATTGCTACATTCAAATGGGGTAATAAACAAGCCAAAAAATTAACGGAATTACGCGGAAATATCCCACGCCGTCAGCTTGAGCAAAAAACTACTGAACTTGGGCAAAAGGTTGCACATCAATATATTCAGCAATTAGAACAGCCTGAATATTACGCTACCCGCCTCAAAAGTGGAACAATCACTGTTTCAGTAGAGGTTGTTAACGTTTTGTGTGAAGCACTGAATGCTGATATTACTGATTTTTTCGATACTGCTAAAATAATTACTGTTACTGCTTGACATTTGTCCGTTGGCAACGGTAAAATAGAAACATACAAAACAAAAGGCGACCGCTCAAGTTTCGTAGGCTCTGCGATCGCCCTTTGACCCTTTTTACAGGAAACTTCATTATGACCCATGTAAGGTATACACAGCAAGCCCTTTCCCGCCATAATCTCCCCCGTCTCAAAAGAATCGCTGCCGAACTCGGCGTTACACCCAGAGGAGACAAAAGAGCGGCTGACACTTGGGTAAACGCAATCATCACCCACCAATCCACTCAGCTTCAGAAAGTTGACAACCAAGCCGCAGCCCAAGCCGAACTCGACAACTACATCGCAACCCAAGCCCAAGTTGTAGCTCCCGAACCCCTCACAATAGTTGAAATCTCTTTTGACCATCACGAATATTACGCTGATGACAAACTGGTAGCCAGCATCACCTATGACAACAACCACTTAACCCAACGCTGGGTAGTCATAGTCAACGATAAAGAAGTATTCCGTGCCAACACTGTAATGCGTTGCGATCGCTTCATCTGCACTCACTATAAAGATGGCTCATTACCTGTGCAGGAACAAGAAGCAACACCCCCCACGACTGAAAACCAAATCATGGCGCATATCTTCAACGAGTGCCAGAATTACGGGTTTGAAATTCTCGATGATGGCATTTACAACAACAACGGCGTGAAACTGGGGCAAGTCGGATGCACTGACGGGAACTGGTGGGTGAAGAGGCGTTATTCAGTCCAGCAGCAGTATTCTAACTCTGTGTTTGATGCTGTGCGCTCATTGTCAATGCTGGATGTGTCTAATGGTGGTAAATCCATTTTTGATGAATATTTTTTCGAGCAACCCTTAGAACAGCTAACTGGCGATAGATTGCAACGACTGCTGGAGAGAGCGGAGTTAGTCACAGCGTAATTCAGTAGTCAGAATCCAGGAGTCAGGAGTCAGTAAAAAAACAAAGAGCAGGGTGCAGAAGTTAATAAAATCTGCCTTCTTTTCTCCTCTTTTTCCCACCTCTTCCCGAAATTCTGACTTCTGAATTCTTCTCTCATTTTCCCTTCATTCACCTATTCATCTATGCAACCGACAATCTCGATCCCACAACACTGGCCCTACCCTCGCTTTAACTTGGAACAGCGTACACAACAGGGCATCATCCTGGGACTTTATTACTATCCTTTGGGTACAGAGTTGGCTGAACAATTTGATGATGGTTGGCGCTATGTGCTGATGCCTAACAAAAACTCTAACGAAACATCGTACTTGCAAGAGGAGCAAATCCAACCGCTCACACCAGAAGAATTATTCTTAGAAATTACCGCAGAGATTGAGTTTTATCAAAGTCAAATAGCAATTCTGCAACAACAGTTAGCCGTAGTAACTGGAGGTTTCACAAATGCCTAAGACGGTTGACAACAGCTTTGACCGCAGAGCCAATCATTTGCTGCGTTTACTTCAACTTTGTGGTGGTTGTGTTCCTCTACACTCTCTCGAATGCCAAGTTTCAAATTCAGTCATTCAAACACTACTGGATAGAGAAATGGTGCAAGTGCAGAACACGGGACGCGGTTTTTTGTTAGAGATTGCCGAGGATTTTTAACTCTTAACCGAAGAGGAACCAATTATGAAACTTTACGCTAAAACCATTCCACAGACTTTACCCGATTGGGCAACCACCGTTACACAGAGCGCAGATTTGATTGAGATTGAAATCAACGATGAACACCCTAATTTTCAATCTCTGCTTGAAGAATTAGAAACCGAGATTGAACCAGGAATCAGGGGAGTGAAAGCAGAAGATTTATGTTTCAGGCTGGGCATTGAAATGTCTAACCCCAACCTCCAGCAATTAGTTGAACAAGCTCAAACTTTGATATCCCTTGTTGCTACGCACCCAGACTATAAACAACTGTTGGACGAGGGATATCAACCTGATTTAAATATTGCCGATGCTAGCACTGCCCTAACTTATCTGGAATGGGAGTTAGACCGGAATCAACAGCCTTCTCTTTAGTACAAAAGCAATCGTCTGAATGTAGTCAATATTCAAACGATTGCTACTACGTAAAGTTGCTTTCCGCTACAGAATTCCCATTATTGCACACAGAACACCAATCAATGAAACATTAACCGAGGTGAAACATGACTACTGAAATCAAACTAGGTTTATGCAACCCTCCCGAACCCATCTATTTATATGTTAAAAATGCCGAGTTAGGTGGAGAATCTTACCTGTGGTATCACTACGATATTGAACGGGATAAAACCATCCCTGTTTCCCAAAGAGCATTAACTGGTTATCTGTCTGAACTGCGATTTACAACTAAAGAGTTCAAAGGCAAGGACAATCTGAAGCTCGATATTGTAGTGAGTGCTGATGAAGTTTATGTCATCAGAAGTGGTGTTGAAACAAACTTCACCAAAAGCTTTCTCTTGGCTGCATCAGGTGTACAGGATTTTTCTAAGCCACTGATTATTGCTGCTAATGCTGGTGAACAAAATACCGTTTTCTGTAATCTTTATGATGCAGTAACTAAAAGCAGAATTGAAAGAGAATGGAATAAAAATGCTGATTGGGCAAGCATCATTCGTAATATTCAATCCCGCTTAGGTGGCACATCCTCAACTATACCATCTATAGCAGAAACCCTAGTAGCTCCAGCAAAACTCAGCGTAGTCCCTCAACCAGTACCGACTCAAGACTTGCGAGTTAAAAATATTCGCACTTTGCTTGATTATCCGCTTGATTTGGTCAAAGAGTGGTTGCAATTTCAGGATGTTGACCGCCCAAGTCTACTTGATATTAACCAGATTAATGAACTAATCAAAACCATGTGTTTGGCTTGGGCAGCAGGCAAGTGTGAATACCCCAGTCATGCCGAATCTTCGTATCAAAATCAAGTTGTTGATGCTGTTGGTAATGGTGCTGATGAATTAACGGCAATCAACAGATGGATGCAACAGGTGCAAGCAGCAAAAGCTGGAGCAGTGTAAATCAGAAGTCAGGATTCAGAATACAGAATAATTCTGATTTCTGAATCCTCAATTAATCAGATGGGAATAAAAGCCATGAAAGTCATTGTCACAGTAGTAGATAAAATCATCAGCGAAGCGCACCTAAATATTCCCGATGGACTGTCAGAGTCGGCAATTAAGCAGCACATTACAGACCTCTATAACAGTGGTGAGATGCTGATTGATTTGAATATTGCTCAGGTAGAGTTTGAATCTATCAGCGCTCAAATTGTACAAGGAAAGACTGACACACATTCTATCTCTGCATCAAGAGGGGAGGTGAGATTATGAGTATCAAATGGACTGACGAAGAACTCGCAATTATTGAGGCGAAAGCTGAAGTCTATACAGTCAAACAAATAGCTTCAATCCTAAAAAGACGAGGATATGAACGCACACCAATTGCAATTTACCTGAAGTTAAACAACTTAGGTTATTCAGCCCGTCCCACTCTTGATAACTATTCTTGCAAAGAAATTGCTCAAGTTCTTCAATTGAATTTCTCAACTGTCACAAGGTGGGTGAAAAGAGGATGGCTCAAAGCTACAAGACGCTCTGCCAGACATTACCAAATTCGGAGATGGCATTTAAAAGAGTTTTTTGATCACCCGCCACAATCAATAAAAAAACGCATTGCTGCTCTTGATGTTGAAGCGATTAATTACCTATTAGGGAGAAAAGCATGATTGACCACATTAACGCACTTCAAACAAGCTGGTATCTTTCTCCACCTTGGGGACAAACAATTCCACCTGTTGCAGTTAATTTACTAGAGAGAGTTTTTCTCCGCACAACAAGAACATTTGGTTACTGCTGCGGTATGCAATGGAAACACGAATGTTGGATTTATTCAATTGATTGCGGAAAAGAAATACTCCACGCTACACAAAACCAAATCATCGGGACGGGAGAATTAAAAAGCATCACTGTGCAAAAACCTGCTTTCGTTTTGGGTGAAAGAGTAATCCTCTGCTCTCACGACAAAGGAACAAAGCAACGGCTGGTTTTGGGGATTGCGCTGGTGCATAATTCTTGGTTTTACCTTGTTGAATTGATGTCACCAAAGTTAATTAAGACACCGACTATATCGAATCGTTTCTCATTAGTTGGTGAAAAAAGTTTGGTGCGGGTAAATGTTTGAGTTTCTTAGATTGCAATTCCTCTTTTTTCACTGTTTGAGCAATAACCAGGGAGTTAATTATGTTGATACACAAATGGCGTGACTCAGATATTAACCAAATGCCAGAAGTTGGGCAGCTAGGCAAATACAGCATACCCAAAGGCTACGTAAATGCAACTCAGATGTGCCATGCAAATAATAAGTCTTGGGGGCATTACAAAGAAAGAAAGTCCACAAAAGTTTACTGGACAGCACTTTCAAACGACATCGGAATCCCGATATCGTCTCTTGTCATCGAAGTTGATGGCTATGGCAGTTCTCAAGGTACTTGGATTCATCCAGAAATCGCCGTTGATTTAGCTCAGTGGGTTTCTGTCGAGTTCCGCATCTGGGCCAACAGAACCTTAATGAAAGTGATGATGAGTCAAGAGCCTGTACAGCAGCAGTCAATGACTCAAGTTCAGTTACTTGCTGCTCTAGCACAACAACTGGCAGAGCAAGAACAGCATTTACTCCAACAACAGCAGCAACAGACTGAAATTTTGCACCGTCTCAAAGCGGTTGAAGTTGAGCAAGACAGGGTAAACACACCATGCGGACATAAATATAGTGTTGTTGGTTTTGCCAATCTTCAAGGTTTAGAAATATCAGTAAAAGAAGCCGGTACTAAAGGTAGAAATGCAAGTGCATTGTGTCGAAAACAAGGGATAGAAATAGAACGCATTCATGACCCACGTTTTGGAAAAGTTGGTTTGTATCCAGAAAGTGTGTTAATTGAGGTTTTCTCTACTGGTCAAAACTAACAGCAATTGTCTTCAAAATACTTTCAATAGTAGGAGAAAAGTATCATGCAACAACTCAATTTATTCACTGAATCAACTCCAGTTCTTCCAGTCACCTATTACCCTGGTTTCTTAAGCCTTGAACAAGCCAATGAACTTTACCAACACTGCTTGAAACTGGAGTGGCAGCAAAATCAAATCACGATCGCGGGTAAAACAATGCCCGTCCCTCGCCTCGAATGTATTTATGGTGATGCCAGATGTGATTATCTTTACTCCAACAGCGTGTTTTTAAAACCCCTAACTTGGACAGACAATCTGGCCAAGTTACGCGACTCCATTACCAAATTGACTGGCTACAAATTCCGCATCGTCATCGGAAATCAGTACCGCAGTGGACAGGACAGCATCGGCTGGCACACAGACAACGAACCATCGATGGGATCTAACCCTGCGATTGCATCGCTAAGCCTGGGATCATGTCGCAAATTCCAAATTAAGCCGAGAGATGGTAAACCCACTGACTTTTGGCTGGAACACGGCAGCTTACTTGTGATGCACCCTGGTTGTCAATCAACTCACCTTCACCAAGTCCCCAAAACAAACAAAGTGGTTAGTACGCGGATTAACCTCACATTTCGACCACACACGGGAGGCGAGAGATAAAGCTGTAGCTGGCTTTTGAGGATTTCATAGCCAGCAAAAGTATCGCAAAAAGTTTGAACTGGCGGCACAGACTCAAGTGCCGCTCCATTTTCATGCGTCAAAAAAGAGAGGAAATATGCGTATAATCGAATCTGATTCTCAAGCTCTACACTTACAAGAATGGCTCAACAGTTGCGTTGACGAAGAAATCATTGCTCTGAATGTGCGATCGCTGTCTGACACCGCCCCTTACGAATATCTGCTCTACAGTCCCAAAATCTCCCGTCGCAATGATGGACGATTACGCGATCGCGATTTGAAGAAATACCAGCACATTGAACTTGGCGGCTGGTGGTGCAATGGCGTTGACCCCCTCAACGATTACAAATTAATGATGTGGGGCTGTTTCAAACCAGACCATCCCCGACGCGACCGCCAGAAGATCCATAAACTCATCAAGTATGAACACCCCTACAGAGAAGAAACACGCGCCTTCTTCCTCATAGTACCGAATCGCATTTGGGTGAAAGTCTCAAATCGCTCTGGTATCCCCATCAGCGAAGAAGATTTGCAGCACCCTGGCGGCTTTTGGCACTGGGTTTGGCAGCATAATGTCCCAGTGACGATTGTCGAAGGGGTCAAAAAAGCAGGAGCATTACTAACTGCTGGTTATGCTGCGATCGCAATTCCCGGTGTTAACGCTGGATACCGCACACCCCATGATGAGTACGGTACTGCTATTGGTAAACCCTTTCTGATTCCCGATTTGAAACATTTTGCAACACAGGGCAGACAGGTCAACATCTGCTTTGACCAAGACAACAAACCTGAAACAGTCCAGCGAGTCAGAACCGCTATCAGTCGCATGGGACGGCTGCTGGTAAATGAGGGTTGTTCCCTGCGGGTGATTGATTTACCGCTAGGGGCAGAGAAAGGGGTTGATGATTTTATCTATGCCTTGGGTCAGCCAGCATTTGACGCACTCTACAATACAGCCGTTGCACTGGAGTTGTGGGAGATTAAGCTGTTTACTCTGCTGACTTATCCGCCAGCGATCGCACTCAACCAAAGATTCTTGGGCCAGCTTCTCGTCCCCGAAAGCGAAAAACTGATTATCCTCAAGGCTCCCAAAGGTACTGGTAAAACCGAATGGCTTGCAACTGAGGTGGCGAAAGCACATGACCTTGGACGTAGGGTGTTAATCATCACCCATCGGATTCAACTGGGTGAGGCATTGTGCAATCGCTTTGGTGTTAACTATGTTACCGAAGTCCGCACGAATGAAACAGGCACATTATTAGGATATGGGGTGTGCGTTGATTCGCTGCATCAAGAAAGTCAGGCGCGATTCAACCCTAATGACTGGTCAAATGATGTCATTATTATTGATGAATGCGACCAAGTATTCTGGCATTTGCTCAACTCTGGTACAGAAGTGCAAAAACGTCGGGTATCCGTTCTCAAAAACCTCAAACAACTGGTACAGAATGTTTTAGGCAGCAGTCAAGGAAAGATTTACTTGTCTAGTGCCGATGTTTCCGACACAGATGTAAAGTATGTTTTATCACTTGCTGGAGAATATCGGGTTAATCCCTTCGTTATCGTCAACAATTATCGGCACGTAGCAGGCAACTGTTACAACTACTCTGGCACTAACCCGAAAAACCTCATCGCCGCACTGGACAAGGCGATAGCTTTTGGTGGGCATCATTTACTATGTTGCTCTGCTCAAAAAGCTAAGTCTAAATGGGGAACCCAGGCACTTGAGGAACGTTTTCGCCGCAAATTCCCACACCTGCGAATCCTGCGAATAGACAGCGAATCCGTTGCTGACCCCTCTCATGCGGCTTTCGGTTGTATCGCTCACCTGAACGAAATTCTCACCCAGTATGATTTGATTATCGCCTCCCCAAGTCTTGAAACTGGAGTATCTATCGACATTCGAGGACATTTTGATGGTGTCTGGGGGATTTTTCAGGGAGTGCAGCCGGTTAACTCTGTGCGGCAGATGTTAGCAAGGGTTAGGGAAACTGTTGACCGTCACATTTGGGTCAGAGAGTGGGGTATGGGCTTTGTGGGCAATGGCTCTACAACGATAGGAGGATTGCTCAGAAGTCAACACGTTGCAACACAAGCTAACATTGCGCTATTGTCGGCGGCGGATAATGATGACTATAGCTTTATTGAGCAGAATTTTCAGCCCGAATCTTTGCAGACTTGGGGTAAGCGTGGTTCTGTGATTAATGTAGAAATGCGGCGTTATCGAGAGTCTGTGCTTGCGGGTTTGGTCGAAGATGGGTACACCGTTATTGATACTGACGATGCTGATGACGATGAGGGTGGGGCTGTAATCGAGTCGGTTAAAGCGGCAAGTCAGGAATTGTATACTGCTGAGTGTCAGGCGATCGCGGATTCTCCAACCATCTCTGATGCCGAACTCAAAAAGCTGCAAGACACAAGGGCGAAAACGAAAACCGAACGACATCAGCAGCGCAAAGCGGAATTGTCCCGTCGTTACGAAATTGACGTAACCCCTGATTTGGTCGAGAAAGATAATGACGGCTGGTATCCTCAACTGAGAATGCACTATTATTTGACACTGGGGCGAGAGTTTCTGACCACCCGTGATGCTAAACGGGCTAAAGCGCAATTGGAAGCTGGGGAGAATTCGGTTTGGAAACCAGATTTTAACAAGGGGCAAATGTTGCCGGCTGTACTGTTACTCGAAAATCTGAATCTGTTGCAGTTTCTTACACCAGATGTTCAGTTACGTGGCAGCGACGAGAAGATGGTGGAGTTTAAAGCCCTGGCTGTAACGCATCGGCACGTTATCAAGAATTACTTGAATGTTAGTATCTCGGAAAAACTTACCCCGATAGCGATCGCACAGAAACTACTTGCGAAGATTGACTTGAAGTTGGATTACGTTGGTCGGTTGGGTAAGCGTGAAAATCGGGAGTGCGTTTATCAGTTTGTTGCCCCTGATGATCAGCGTGATTCGATTTTTGGGCAGTGGTTCAATCGGGATGAATTATTTCAAAGTGAGTCGGTGTCAGTCACGAATAATATAAAGTTACAAACACCAGGTATTGACACAACATCACTATCCATATCGCACAATACTGAAGTGGTGTCAGGCACTAATAATATAGTCTTTGCAACACCACTCAGTGACACAGCACCACGTACCCCAGAAAATATCGCGATTCTTGGATGGAAGGGGCTGATGGTGAAAATGCAGCTTGGGCTAAATAGCGCTGGCTCGTTCTACAATCAGTTAATCTCCCAAGTTGGCTCTTCTGTTGGGGTGGCTGATGGTGAGCCTTACTGGAATGGCTATCTGGGGCAGTGGCAGATTTGGGTTAACTATGCTGACGGGTGTAGGTCTATAGTGTGCGATTGGTTGGTGGGGGTATAGGTCATTCCTCACAAAGCCAGACTTTTACCACATAATTGCTAAAATTCGTATCCTCTTCCCACCCAATAATGCCAGTCAGCTATAACTTGGGCGGTTTGTTCGTCAACATCAATGGGGTTAATTTCCGATAGACGTGCGGAAAAAATATCGTCAATGGTTCCCTCTTCGTATTGCACTTCTACGAACATATCGTGGGAACAATCATCTGTTGGAGACATTTCTCTTACTTCAACATTTCTGACTTCGGGACGCTTGCGGCTAATCCACTGTGCTTGGAAGGGAAAATTCATGTTCTCAGCGAGGTAATAGTACCATCCTATCGCGCGTTCTTCTTCTCCGTAGGCATCAACAATAGCTTCCATATCAATGCGTTCTTCTCGGTTTTCGTCTCGTTCTAGCTTTGACATAGCTTTGACTTTTCATCCTGATAAAGTTATGCCTTACAATACAGTGCAATTGATGCTGATTTAATGGCAATACCCATAAATCAATTTTGTCAGATATCTCAAAGATATCTGGATAACTGGATGGTTAGTCTTAATTTACAGGGCGAGTGTAAATCTGTCGTGTGTAGGATAGTGGCGTTGTACAGCAGTATTACTTTCAATTGTCCCTGTGTTTACCATAAATAATATAATCATCTCTTCTGCTGGAATGAAAACAGAGGGTATTGGGTATGATTGACCACGACCGCCTTTTCAAAGAATTACTATCTACATTTTTTATTGAGTTTCTCGATTTATTTTTGCCTCAAGTAGTCAGCCAAATAGAGCGTGATTCTATTCAGTTTTTACCCCAAGAAGTGTTTACTGATGTCACCTCTGGCGAAAAAAAGGAAATTGATTTACTGGCTCAATGCCGCTTCGAGCAGCAAGATACTTGTTTTCTCATTCACGTTGAAAATCAGTCTTATACTGAGACAGCTTTTGCCAAGCGAATGTTTAAGTATTTTGCGCGTCTCCATGAAAAATATGATTTAGCGATTTACCCAGTTGTGATTTTTTCTTTTGATGAACCACTACGTCCTGAACCTCAAAATTATCGTGTAACATTTGGCGACTTTAAAGTGCTGGAATTTCAGTTTGCTGCTATCCAATTAAATCGTTTAAGTTGGCGAGATTTTTTAACACAGCCAAATCCGGTGGCAGCAGCACTTATGTCAAAAATGAATATTCGCCGTGAGGAACGTCCGCAGGTGAAGGCAGAATGCTTGCGGCTGCTGGCAACTCTCAAGTTAGACCCAGCACGAATGCAATTGATTTCGGGGTTTGTTGATACGTATTTGTGCCTGGACGATATTGAAAAGCAAGTCTTTCAATCGGAAATCAGTACAATGGGATTAGATGAGCAGGAAGAAATTATGGAAATTGTAACCAGCTGGCAACAGGAAGGCGCTCAGAAAACAAGAGAAGAGATTGCATTGAATTTACTGCGCGAGGGTATGGCGACTGAAGCAATTGTGCGAGTAACACAGTTAACTTTAGAGCAAGTACAGCAGTTACAGGCACAGCTGTCTCAAGACAATTAGTCTCAGTATTTTTTAGTGTTAATTTACACTATAATCCCCTTTTGCGTTTCCAACAGCGATATCACTCAAAAGCCGCAGATTCGTCTACTTATGAATCACACTCACATGCTTTGATTAAAAAAACTATAAAAAATTTGATATTAGGACGCAGTGTATGATCAGTGAGGTGTCCTTTTCCGCATTGATCTAAATACTTTGACAGTTATATTTTAAACTTTAGACTTACATACGTGTTTCATGCCTCGAAAAACTACAGTTCCATCGCAATCAATTAAAGTAACTCCGCTGGCTCTGTCTCAATTACATATCCGCTTAGAGTTTCTAGAAAAACAACATCAATCACTACTCAAACAGATCAAAAGAAAGCGCACAGAACTGAAGAACTTTGTTGAACAGATGCGTTCTTTTGGCACAGAATTTCTCAATAAAGCTACTCCCGGTTTTCGAAAAATGGCTGAGTTAGACCAGGAAATCCATGCTCTGTTTGAGGAGATTTTTACTACTAGAAAGTTCGGTAAACAAACCCTCAAAAATATACAAGCAGTTTACCGTAACCTACAGGTAACTGGAGCCATCAGTCTAAAACCCAACAGCCAACAGTTAGATACAGAGTTAGACGAATCGTTTGACAATGAAGATTCCCAATCAGATTTTTCAAAGGAAACTAGTGAAGAACAGCATCAATATTGGCAAGGACAACAGTCTGTAGACTCTGCCTCTGTAGCCAGAACAGATGACCAAAGAAAAATTCGTCAAACATTTCTGAAATTAGCTGAAATCTTTCACCCTGATAAAGCAAGAGACAGTGAAACACAAAAGTCTCACACAGAAATTATGAAAGAAATCAATAAAGCCTACCAAGAGGGGGATTTAGCAAGACTTCTTGAAATTGAACAAAGTAAACACCCCTTAGAAATTATTGATAATAATAATGAGAATGATTTAACCCGTAGATGCCGAACTCTAGAACAACACAATCAAATTCTCCTGGCTCAATATGAAAAATTGAAACAGGAACTGCGTTTGACAAAAAATACTCCAGAAGGGACGATGGTTTGCGATTCTCGAAAAGCTGCTAAAGAAGGCATTGACGCTATGGCTGCGATAGTAGAAACAATGGAATCTCAAATTAACGTAGTCTCTGGGATTCGGGATTTTGTTAAGGATTTTAGAGAACAGAAAATCACTATTAAAGAATTTCTTGCTGGCCCAACACCTCTGCACTCCTTAGATGAAGAAATTATAGAAGATATTTTGGAGCAGATGTTATCAGAATTAATGAGATAGTAATTGATTTTTATGACTCCGCATCTTGATTAGATTCTCTTTTCGATTGTTTTAATTTTGTTTCAGTACTTGTTCTATTTCTACTAATTTTTTGCGTAAGACTTCCTGCAAATCTATTAGTTCAGTAGGGTTAGCTTGCTTAAGCGTTTCTAAAGAAAGTTGTTCTAAACGACGAGATACTTGTAACACTGCTTTTTCCCTAGTAGTATTTGTTACCTCTGACTGAGAATGAGATGTTATCACCTCTGCTACTAATTTCCGGGTAGCAATAACAGATAATTTCTCTGCTACTACTTTTTGTGTAGTCTTCTCTCTGATTAATTGAGCTTTTTGTTCATTTAATCCCAAATTTTTTGCAGAAAGTTTTTGTAGAGCCATTGCATGAACACCTTTAAGTCCTGCTCTTATGGCAAGTTTTAGGTCTTCTGCTAAAGATAGCATCGGAAAAATATTGGCATCGATAGAAGCAGGATTTAGCTGTAAATCTAACAGTAGACTCAAAATTGCTCGTTCTGAGTCGCTTAAATCTAAAGACTCTAATTCTTTTTCTTGTTTCTTTGCATCTGCTGTTATTAAATCCACCAGCGATGTTATACGCTTTTGACTATTCAAACGTCGAACTACTGTTGAAAGAATACGCGGAATATCTTGAAGTTCTAATCCAGTAATCGTAGACAATTCACGCGCGATCGCCTCGGCTTTATCCAAAGGATTAAGGTCTTCTCGATGTAGAGAAGTTAGTAGTGCTTTCCGATGTAAACCAGTTGGTTCTGGAATAATAACTGCTGACAAGGTTTGCCAACCTAAAGCTTTAGCACTGCGCCAGCGTCGCTCTCCGTCAAAAATTAATAAATGATTCTCCCTTTGAATCAAAATAACTGGTTGTAACTGTCCATCACTAGTTAAAGAGCGAGACATAGATTCAAGACTTTCAGGTAAAAATGTTTGTCTAGGTTGTTCTATATTTGGCTCTATTTGCTCGATAGGAATTGACAAAATGCCTATTTGTGACTGAAGTTGTGTTCGCAACTCTTCCAATTGTCTTTCCAACTCGCCAGAATTTTTGTCACGAAGTTCTTCAATCTCTGCTCTTAATTGCTGTATTTCTTCCTCTGCTTCAGATAATTGCTGAGATTGCTTCGCACCTGAAAAATAATTTGTAAGATTAGGAGTGTTACGAGCGCACATAATTATTTTGTCTTTTTATTTGTCTTAGGTTTTCCAATTAAAGTCACAATATGAGAAGTAGTTTCTTTAAAATCATCTTTAGCAGGATGACTAGGACGGTAAATATGCAATGGTAAACCTTGACCACTGGCATTGACAAATTCTGCGCTATCCCGGATTGCCGGAAATGCTCGAATCTTCATCTGTTGCAACTGTTCAGGCAATCCTGCTAGCATCTGTCTATGAGTACTTCTGCGAACATCATATTGATTGGGAACAAATCCTAAAATTTCTGGAGTTGGGTTTAAACGTAAGTGTTTGCAATGATAGTAGTACCATTCCAATAAATGTGCTGCACCTTGAATTGATTTTGGTTCTAGCTGTACGGGGATAATAATATGTGTACAAGCGGCTAGAGCCATTAAAGGTAAAGGGCCAAGGGTTGCAGGACAATCAAAAATAACTACGTCCTGTGCTAGTGGATAATCTGTTAAACAGTCAGCTAAAAGGTAGGCTCCTCTTTTGTGTAGGACAAGTTCATCTGCTGTTTGGGTCAATACCATTCCCCCTTGACATACGACAACATTATTAGTGTATTGGCTCCAGCAAGGAGTTAATGGCCAAACACCGTCAAATTGATCTTTGAGAACTCCTGCTAAAGTCTGTTCTGGTTCTGGTGGATTCAAACCACAGAATAACGTTAATGAGCCTTGTGGGTCTAGGTCTAGTAGGGCTACATTGTACTTGCGTTTTGCTAAGTCGTAAGCTAAATGAACTGAAAGTGTAGTCTTACCACTGCCTCCAGCATTGCTAATTACAGCTAATCGAATTTGCATGGCTTTGCTTTAAGTGCTATTTCCGAATCATATATTGTGACGCTGAGATCATATATCAATATATGATCCAACTAATTACTTGTCTTTTTTACTGTGTCTTCCATTCAAGATAGTTTATTAAAGAAGGTTTTACGGCAGACATCATGAAATCTAGCAAACTCCACTCAAACAACAATCAAAGCTCAAACACCCAAGTTCAAAACTAAAACAGACCCCTGATGCTAATCAGTTAGAGGCAGAGTTTCTAAATGTAACTGATGGTCAATAGAGTTGACCCGAAATGCACAGGAGGCGATTAACATTATTCTTCGCAGCGATCGCAGTGCTGCTCATGAGTCTGCACAGTCGCCCAAAGCGCAGCAAGCTTCTAAACACCGTGTTGAAAACTCAGAATATATCAAGCGGTTTAAGTATGTGAGATTTCTAAACTGCAACAAACCAGCAAGGCGGATTATATTTTGAGTACAAGAACTGCAACAGGAATACTTTGCAAATTTATAAGTGAACCTGTAGTTGGAGAAAATAATGGGCGACCTTCAATCATCTAGATTAAGGTTAAGTACCCCAACTGTGAGCAAACAGCGATTAGACTGCAAGCAAGAGAAGTACTTTCAACAACAGCGATACCTTCACCTTGGACATAAAGAGTTTTCAACTAGCCAAATAATCTTTAATTTTGTCTTGCTCACGTCGTAAAGCTTTGATACCCTGCCCATAAGCAGAGCGTACCTTGGAATGGCTGAGATTAAGTCTTTGTGCAACCTTTTTTGGATTCAACTTGTTCTCGCCCGACAACCCAAACTGTAACATTAAGACTTGGCGTTGATTTGGTTTCAAGGTAGTTAATAAATCCTGTAAATCTAACCGGAGAGATTCTAGAGCAACATACTCTTGTGCGGAGATTCTTTCATCGGGTAATATCTCTTGCAGTTGGTTTTCTTGCTCCTCTCCAATTCCTAACTCCAAAGAAACTAACGGACGAAATGCGTTTAGGCATTCGGAAACTTGTTTAGGTGATGCATCAACAGCTTCAGCGATTTCTATAATAGTGGGTGTTCTTCCCAAGGTTTGAAAAAGTTCAATGTGTGCTTTTTTGATTTGCATCAATTTTTTGGTTAAGTGATGGGGTAGGCGAATAGTGTGAGATTGTTCTGCAACTGCTCTGGTAATTGCTTGCCGAATCCACGCCTTTTGCACAAGTAGAGAATTTTTAGCCCCGATTCGGCTCAAATTTTTCTACCGCATGAAAGTAAGCCTATTGCTCCCTCTTGAATCAGATCCAAAAATTCTAGATTACTCAAACGATACTTTTTAGCGACTGCAACCATTATTCGGAGGTTGCCAGTAATCATTAAATGTTTTGCCAGTTGGCCTTGTTCAAGGATTTGGGTTAATTCTGCTTCTGTCTTATTCACCTCGGCAGAGAGTTTAGACCCATTTGAAGAACGCTTTAGTCGTTGCACGAGAAGATTTTTTTACTGCTCAAGTGCCAGCATAGACCTTACTTCTCTTGCCTAGAAAATCTCAAATTTTAGGCAATAGCCTCTTGAAGCGACCAATTTCTCGTAGGTAAATTCCAAGTGGATCAGAGCTTTAGCTAGAAATATTGCAGGGAAATCAATTGCTAATAAAAGATTGACAGTAAAGTATAAATCAAAGAGTCAACGATGATCTAAATTAATTTTTGCTGCGTTGATAGAAAAGATTTCAAAAAAAATCATGGGGGCTATATGGGGGCTTTGTGTACCCCAAGATTGTTTAGAGGTTTGAGCAAAATTTGACCCCCACTTGGGGGCTTTATGGGGGCTTTATGGGGTACAATCGACTGATTGAGATTTTACCCCACTTAGCCACCAAGAGGTTATGATAATTTTTTGACGCTGAAGAAAAAAAGAGTAGTTATTTTATTCATCTCTTCTCTGCTCCCCACTTCACCTGAACAGATAACTTTCACAAATCAAAATCTATTACCTTTCTCTTTATGTCAAATATTCACACCTTGCAAAAAATTTTTCCTGCTGGCTTTGATAACGGCTATGGAAGCCTAAAACTTTTAGTCGATGGCTTTGAAGTAGTTCGTGTCCCCAGCTATATAACCAATGCCGAGATGGAAGACGTACCTGGGAGGGTAGTTTTTAACGGTAGTGCTTACACAGTTGGAGAATCAGCTTTCCGTACAGGAAATTATTTTGACCGAAACACTGATAATAATGAAAATAAAGTCAATAATGCATTGTTGACATTATTCGGTGCATTGGCACATCTCCCACACCGTAAGGCTTGGCATTTAAAATTAGTCGTCAGCTTACATGATGTTGCTCTGGCTGAAGAACTACAAAAAGTACTCAATGGAGAATATCAGCCAATACTTGCTGGCAAACAATCAGACGTGAAGATCGAAGTCCTGAAAGTCGTACTAGAAGGGATGGGTGCATTGTTTGGGCATCAACTACCGAAAAAATTAACCATTTTAGATTTTGGCAATGGCACAACTCTGTATTCTCGTTACAACCAAGGGAAACGAGAAGTTCACACCGCCTACCCCACAGGCGTAGAAGTTCTCATCAATGATATTTCCCAAAAAATGAAACATTTAAATGGCGGGAAAATTGGGGATGCCTCCAAAATCCGATTTTGTCTGGAAATGGGGCATACTCGGTACAGCCGGGACATTGATATCAAAGATGTTTACAGCGCTTGCTTAAAAGATTGGTATGAAAAATACTTGAAGAAAGTGGTGAATCTGACGCTTGATGCTAAACATCAAGGGGATGAAATCTGGGCGATTGGTGGAGGCTGCCTCTTACCTGGATTTAAAAAGTTGTTAGAGAAGAACGGGTTCAAAATACTGGACAACCCAGTGGAAGCTAATGTCTTTGGGCTTTTAGAGATGGCAAAAGCCATCAGCAGCAAGAATTCGCCTACTACATCTATTAAGTGATGACAATGACAGAAAAATTTGACTTAGCTCCGATAAAAATTCGACTTAAAGAGAACTATCGAGAACGCATATTTACAGAGTCCCAACAACTAGGTAAAAGTTACCTGGAGACGCTTTACTTTATTATTGATTGCTATTTTGTTTTCATCAAGGCTGGATTAGCCACACAACAAGTAGCTTTCACGCCGATTACTACTGAGTCTAACAAAGTTCCTTCTATGACTTCAACTCCATTGGTACAAGAGAAAGAAGAAGATTCTTCAAGCGAAACATTCAGCCTTGACTTTGATTTGTAACCATCAAAGGAAGTTGGCAACGGTAAAGAAATACAAAACCTATTTTTCTAATAATATAGCTTGTGCCACTAAAAGCTGGATATGGTGAGCTTTGCTCTAAACCAGTTTATTCCTCCTGGTGTTCATCTTCGTACTCCTTTTCATCCTCATAATCTGCATAATCAGCATAGTCTTTCCCGTGTTTTTCGTACCACAGGCGTTCTTCCTCTTGAGCCGCCTCTCGCTGTATTCTTTTCCGTTCTGCCATCTCTGCTTCTAGGAGTTCTTGCTCTAATTTCTCCTTCTCAATTCTTTCTTTCAAAAGCCTTTCCCGCTCTTGGGTTTCTTGCTCTACCCTCTCCCTCTCAAGTCTGATTAATCGCTGCTCAACTCGTCCACAGTAAAAATCCAAAGCCTTACCCGTCGCCGCTCCAGTACAGGTGCCACCCGCTAGGAAGATGAGTCCGGTTTTCCAGCCTTCAATCGGGCCACCACTCCACTGCAAACTTTGTTGATTGAACCATACCAGCACAGAGAAGACAAAAATTCCAACTACTGTATTGATGAGCGCAAAAACTCTTGGTGTCATTTCAGTCTGGCGGAGAATTAGCCACTGCCCCAGCCAGAGTATTGCACCAACAATCACCGCAGCGATCCCGCTCATGACCAAATGATCTGGATATCTGAACGGATCTAATGCCATGTTAATGATCAATGGCACAAATATCAGCAGACAGAGCAAAAAGCCAATGAATAAGCCAGCAACACTTATCAGGCTCCAGTAGCGACCAAGATAACCGAGGCGGAATTCTAGTATCCACTCTTGTACGGGAAGCATTGTAATGTAAAACGCGATCCCTGCACTGACGTAATCGAGCATTGGCAGTTGTTTTACCTTTATATTTAGCGTATTTGGCATAACCGTGCCAAAACGGACAAGAAAGATACTAATTTAAGACGAATTGAAGCGATTATTGCTGCAAGGTTTTTCACTCCCTGCGATCACCTACGGTGGGCGGTTACGCCATCGCAGAAAGAAATGAAAAAAGAATTTAATTTGTAGCTACTTGAAAAAAGTGGCTAATTTTTCGATTTGACCATCCTGCTTTCAACCCCAAACAAATCTTTGTAAACTTCATAATCTCGAAAAAACTCCATAATCAAACTTCGAGTAAAAGTACAGTAAATCATATTTCCTTGCGTTTCATATAAATTAAACGCTTTAAACAAATCTTTTCTAGCACCTTCAAGATCGCCCAGATGAAATCTGACTGTCCCTCGTCCACAGTACGCTTCTGCACAATCAGCATCTAGAGATAATGCTTTTTCTAAATCAAAAAGTGATTTTTGTAATTCCCCAGACAAGAAATAGATATTTCCCCTATTTATATAAGCTGATAAACAGTTTGGGTCAAGTGAAATTATTTGATTGTAATCTAAGATAGCTGCTAGGTTGTCACCAGTTAAGTTTTTATACGTATCAGCCCGATTTAGATAAGCCTGGACTAATTTGGGATTCAGAGCGATAGCTTTAGTGTAATCTTCAATCACCTTGGTAAATTCTGACTTATGACAGATTTTTGACCGAGCTAATCCTCGATTATTATAAGCTTCAGCAAAATTCGGATTCATCGCTAATGCGTTCTCAAAAAGCTGAATCGCATTTTCATATTTTTCGATTTTAAACTGAATTATTCCTATAGTATTGTGAACTTCAGCAAAATTAGGATTAAGTAGTAATGCCTCTCTAAAACACTCGATAACTGCATCTAAATTACCTGACTTTAGATGTGCCAAACCTTGATTATAAGAAACCTGTGCTTGCTCTAGATTAGCTGTCTCCATAGCGTTCTTCTCCTTTTTTATTGCTGAAAAAGGCTATTCTAGGATAAATCTATCTTTGTAAGTCTGTTTTTTGTGTTTGAGATTTAGCTAATATTTGATCAATTTGAGTATTAGCATCCTCAAAAGTTTGCAATATCTGTGGAGTTACTTTATTAGTCTGCACCTTGCCAGATTGTAAGTTTAAAACTACTTCCCCATTTTTCTGCAAAATAGTTAAATCCCTCTGCTGGGTATTGAAAGCCAAGTCATAAATCTTTCCTTGGACTTGAGTACCATTTTCATCAGACTGACCCCAGACCATACCAATCCTTTGAGCAATTTGAGTCAGCCGACTGATGGCTTCAAGTTCAAATTTATCTTTATTCATTACTGTCAAGGCTTGGGCTGATAATTGCTCACTAGCTTTAAACCGATTAGCCACTTCTACAATGCGTTTTTTGTAATTCTCCGACTTCCCTAACTTATCTGCGGCATTGTACCAATTTCTTAAATCATCAATGGTAACTGATTGAATTTGGACTGTTTGATTAGGTGAGGCTCTGTTTTGTGGTTCAGGAAACGGGACTATAAAACCCTCCACATAATCTCCTAAAGGCTCTAAGTGCAGCCCCCACACCTGCTGTTTACCCGTGAATAGTTCTGGTAATGCCTTGGGTGAGTGCTTTTCCATATCAGCCCATTGCTGTTGATAAACGGGGTCAGCAATCATATTATGTGTAATTTGATACTGTTGACCGACTCGAAAGGCGACTTGTTTACCAATGCCTGTAGCCAGAGCAATATCGCCCTCCTTAAATCCATACTGTTTGTAAGGCTCATAAGCTCTAGTAGTGTGAGTTCGACCATATCCTCTCATCGCATCAATACAAGTGTTTACTGGTATTGGATTGGTGTCACCATGCATCATTAAAGGGTAGTTCATCGGAATCGGTTTGCCTTTGATGACAGGAGGAGCGATATTTTGAACCTCTTGGTTTGGGTGGAATTGAGCGCTTTGTTGAGGCGGAGATTGCGCTGTTTGAGATGGAGGTTTCAAAAACTGTGGTCGTGTGGCGAGGGAATTAACCCTTTGTTGATACTCACTATCCGTTTCAATCACAGCCCCAAATTTCTTGGCCATGTTCTCCAAAGTTTTGGCAGGGATGGAGCTATCAATCAAGTTAAATACCGCTAGACCTTTTTTAGTTTCCCTTATAACATCTTCTGTTGGGGCAAGCGAGAATTTAACATTTTGAGCAGTTAACCATTTAGTTACAGTATCAACTTTCTGGTTGTCAACAGCCAAGCCCATGACTCCAAGTTTTTTGTTTGATTCTGTAGAAAATAAGAAAGTAGGGCGCTCTTTAATATGATGTAGAATATTCGCACTACTCTCAATCATCTCTTGTTGTTCAAAATTAACCGATTGAGTCCCAAAAGCCTGAAATTCCTTCGTCCACTTCTGGGGATATTCAACGGTCTTAGGGTCAATTTGAGCGCAAATAACAGAAAAATTACTTTGAATAATAGCGTCGGCGTGTGTAAGTTGTCCGGTTTTGAGTAGCCCAAGTTGTCTGAGCGCGTCTTTGTCTTTTTTAAAGTGCAATACCCCCAAAGGTTCACCATTCAAAAACACAGCATCTCTAGTTTTAGAAGCTGAGGTTTCGATAGTCAGTTTTCGGTAATCTTGATCATTGAATGTCTGACCAGAAAAATCATAGAAGTTAATTTTATTAATTTTGAGGAGATGACCATTAGGAGACTCACCCAGGACAAAAGCTTGATCTCCAGTTTCAGAAATTGACGTGAGCTTTAATTTTAGAGGATTACCACTTTTCAGGTAATCAATTTGTTTTAACTGTTGGGCAGAATCACTGTCTAACTCACCCAAAGTTTTACCATCAAGTTTGATTTTTACTGTTTTGTCAGGAATCGGCACAGTGCCAAATTCTAAGTTGACCGATTCGGCATTAAAAACAAGTCCTGCATAAGAGAAGTTCTTGAGTTCGCGGATAGTAATTTCAATCGGCTCGTTTCCTGGCAGTCCAATAGTTGCTTTGGCAGTAGCAGGTTCTACCCCAACCATACAAGAGAGCGCTTTCGTACCAATGGGAAGCTGTGCGGTTCTGGTTTCGAGCATGGCGAATTCCTTATATTCGCCGTCAGCATCCTGGACAAACATTAGTCTGGAAACGTGCCGTTCATGCCCCGGTGGGTGGTGACTAGCTCTGATTTCTATCGGGTGTTTTTCGGTGGGATTCCAGTCTCGACCCAAAAATTGATTCGCTTCATTATTCAGTGTGACTAACTTCGGTTCAGTAAATTGCAATTGCTCCAGGCGGGAGATAATTTCATTGGGGAAAGCAGCAAAGGCGAAGTTAGAAACTTTTTTAGCGATCGCCTGCGGGTTTGCGTTTTCTTTTCTTGCAACTTCAAGTTCATCCTGACGGGATGCACAGATGTTCCAAGCGGCGGCGGCGGATGCAAGTTTTTCTGACTCTGGGATTTTCGCGTAAAATGCGAGAGCCGCCTCTTGTGCCTTGTCGAAAAGTAATTTAGTTTGGCTTCTAGTAAGTTCTGGTTTTAGTTCTAGGAGTTTAGCTCCCTGCATGGTCATCCCCGATTTGAGGTTGTGGTCAGTCACAGATTGTTGGCTAACTGTCCCCAGGTTGCGGTAAGCGGGTTTCTTATCCTCCCCAATCTCACCATTGATTTGTGCAACTGCTAATAATTTATGAGGGCGTTCTTTAGTTCGCCATTTCTCTGGTATTTCGTCTAGGCGAATGTTCAACGTTTGGGCTTTCCAAATCAGAGGATGTTCGTAATGGGTGAGATTGGTAATTTCGAGTTGGCAAGACTGTGGAGTTTGGATGATTGCTGATGGCCCTTTCTCGGTTTCCCGCCGTCGCTCTATACGTACCGCAGCGTTGAACTTCAGATCAAACTCGTACTTGGCGGCGATCGCTGCAAATTTTTGCTGTGGTGTAAATTCTACCCCTTTGAACAAGTCTTTAAACTGAACTATGGGACGCGATTCTAACTGTGATTCTTGGAAATATTTATTGGTTTGGCTAATTAATAATTCTACTGGTGAGTAGCCCTTTGGTGTTATCCCCGTGCTTAAATAAGCTGACGAAGATTTTTTATCTTTAATATAATTAACATCACGATATAAGTAGCGGCTGTTTTCCCGGATTTTATCCATCTCAGGTTTTTTAGCACTTTTGAATAAATCAACCGCTATTTGGTTTTGATAACATCCCTCACCAATCATTTCTCGGTACATCAGGCGGTTAACATCCATTGCCTGCTGAATAATCTCTGGAGTTCTTTGACCCAAAGCAAGTTCAACAAACCCTTGCATATAAGATTTATATTCTTCTCGGATTAACTTTGGCTCTTTCTGGTGTTCTTGCTCAAATAGGGCTTTATAATGACTAGAAACTTGGTCTAAATAAGTTGATTGTTGTTCGATATTCCCATAAGTTTTAAGTACTTCAATTTCCGATTCTAATGCCTCCAGTGCTGTCACTTGATTGTTGATTATGCCCACGCTGATGCTATCGCTCATGTGGATAGCTATTTCTTCAAATGGAGGCTGGCTTCCATTTTCCGAATAAAATGATTGTTTCTTTTCTTTAACAGTAGGACGATAAGCATTTTCAGGTTGGTTTCTGTACTCGGCTTCGGCTGTGAAGTTTGGATATTGAGGTGCAAGTGCTACGCCAATACAGTCACCGTCGAAATCGCGCGCTTGACGTTGTGATTCGGTTTCGAGGGGATTAACTTCGTTGTGTTGAATACCTTGGGCTTCTAGCGCTTCAATTCGAGCAAGTATGCGTCTGTGATCTTCATCATTGACTACAATAATTCCTTGTAAGTCTGTACCATCTGGAGCTAGGCGATCTTCAACATATTTGTTATTAGAAACACATAGACCGTTAGAATTAAGAAAGGGAGAACGAAAATTTAATACTTTTTCATTTTCATCTATCCAAGTCACGCAAATTTCACCATTCTTGAGTTCTTTGGAAGGGATAATCATTCCTCGGTCAAAAGTTAGTGTCTTGCCAACCGCAATATCACGCCACTGACTTTGTACAAACCGACTCAACTCTTGTTTTACCTTTTCCGTTTCTAGTAGTTGTTGATGACCAAGTAAATCAGCTTTGATGAGTTTGTACATGAACATATCATCTTTCTGAGATTCATCTAATTCATCGTTTAGTTCTAAGTCTTCATCGGAATTATTCTCTACTTGTTTACCTAAAGTATCAGCTTTAACTGATTCAATAATTTCTTGTTCTAAAGATTTTTTTTGCTCTTCTGAAAATTCTTTTCGCTTTTCGTAGTTTTCACAGTACAGTTGTGAAACATTTCTAGGGTCATCTTGAGCTTCTGCTAGCTTTTGGGCTTGTACCTCTAGTTCTTCAGCAAAATCCTTAATACCTTGAGGGAATGATGCTAACAATTGGGATATGGCAGTTTTACCTTTTTGAGATTGTGCCTTTTCACCCAACCAAATAGTTTGCTGATATAAGCCTGGCTCAATTTGAGGTTTAGATGGGCCTCCGGGCTTATCCTTGTCTGTACCCTTAAAGCTACTAATGGGGATAATCAGGTCTATTTTAGGCGTGTTATTGGCGTTAGCATACTTTATTTCTTTTAAGTCGTATGGTCTTAATGTTCCCTTGCCAAAACGATATTCAGTATCTTCTCCATCCCCTTCTTTCCAGCCGAAGCGATGCTGAATTACGCGATAATTTTTGTCTGATTGTTCTTCTCTTTTGGTTAACTTATCATATAATTCAGTTGAAATTTGCCCATAACAATCTCCTACTAGTTTCCAAGCAACCTCGTTCTCAATGATTCCTCCATTTTTTCCCTTTACATCGCTCGAATCATCTACTACTAGAATATTTAATTTCTCACTAATAGCATCCCTACACGAACCTAGAAAAATAGAGCCATAAGCACCACGGTCTTTACGGTCTGGACAAAGTTTTTCAATTACTTCTAAACATTCTGGTGGACCATATAATAAACGTGTCTTTGAAGATAACAGAAGAACATGACCATCTGGATGATTTTTTAAGTCCTCTGATTTACTGTACTCATCAATATGTCCAAATGAGAATTTTTTTTCAGGGAAGTAAGATTCAAGTAGTGTATTGTCTAACTCCTCAGCTAAAATTGATTCAGGATTTTTATTATTGGCATCTGGATAAATCCACTGATTTAGTCTAGTATCGAAGTGTTTGAATTTTAGTGTCATAAATTTTTAATAATTCGTAATTTTCAGGAGGTTTTATATGTCGAGAATTAAACGTTGGATAAATATGCATAAGAGGGAGTTCAACCCAGATGGGACTTTAAAAAATGAAGCAAGAATTGAAATGTTGTCTAGTGGAATGATTCCAGAAGCCATTGATGACTATGCCCGTAGGTTAAAAATCAAATATGATGAGTGGAAGCATTTAGATGAAACCGACCCAGAGTCGTGGACTGTTTACACTGCCTACGATTTCTTTACAGCAGAAGAAAAGCGGCAGTTTAACCCAGACGGTTCTCTTAACCCTGAGTACGTTCAAGAAGCTTTAGACAAGGGCATCAGCGAGGGATGGCTTGAAGAGATGGAGCGACGCAAGAAAATTGAAGTTGATAATTACAACAAAGTTTCTGCAAAAAAGGCAGAACAAGGCATCAACTTCGGTCAACAAGAAATGAATAGCAGAATGTATGCCAGCAGAACATACGTCCAACGCCGTCAGCAGATGGAACAAGACCTGCGTAACTTTGAGCCGGAAGACAGTTTGCCTTTCGACAAGGACACAGCATATTAGGTGAGCCGAAACCGAGTGAGTGATAATATAAGCTGAAAGCATTATCAAACAAAGCTCTCAGCTTTTTGGTAAAATCCTTTTAATGAGGTTGAACAGCAGGTGGGTTGACAACAGCCGCAGATGGTTTAACAGAGCGAAATGCCCCATTGAGAAAGGCAATCATTCCTAAGATGGCAAAGGCTGTAATGATTACTCTTTGCAGTGAATTGAATGCCGAGCGTTCTTTGATTACTTCAGCCCACATCACTTGCAGTTGGTCTTGTGTTGTTTGCTTTGAAGCTAAATAATAGAGAGCTTCAATACAAGGGGATATGTCTTCCCCTTGTTGAACCTTCTGATACAACAGATTTTCTAGTCGCTCTTTCTGTTGAGGGATAGTGAATGAGTCTGTTGACTTTTGAGGGTATGTACCGTTGTTGTGGCTTGGTAATTTTAGTTGTTGCATGATTTCTTTAAGAGATATTTGAGATGAAAGTAAGTAGGGAAAGGTGCAGAAGAATATTCCTCCACACCAGATTCTGCAAGTAAAAATGGAAATTATAATTACTCCCACCGCAGAGTTTATATTTTCTGCTCTCAAAAAATCAATCGACAAGAGTACGGAAAAAAACCGTACTCTTGTCTGTAGAAAAATAAGTCTATTTATGCTAAAGCTCTAATTCAGTATTTTACTTTGAGAATTAATCAAATACTTTCTTTTGGGTGTTAGAGATGGCGCACAACCTACTTGGAGTCAGCGAACTTTCAGCTATAAGTATTTTTACTTGCTAACCTTTGAGAAATTGGGCTAGTAGAATTAACATCATTAATAAAACAATTAATCTCGACATAGAAAATAGATTTTCTGTCAAATCAATTTTAAAAGTTTTTCCATAGCTATCGAAAATCCCCTGAATCAGCAAACGTACCTTTAATAAATCAGCATTTAAAAACGATGACTTTTTTACTTTACCAATCCCTGGAAATTTGCACTTGTTAAACACACTTGCCCCATAACATCTACAGCCGAGGGATTGTTTTTCTGATAACACTTTCCGTTGCTGCTCAGTTTTCTGCCAGCACGAGTCTTTGGCCACATCTGCGCCAAGTCCACTCAGGGATACTAGAGATTCAAAGGGATATTTAGTCAACATCATCTGGTTAAATGTTTTGCCCACAGAGTTGAATTCGTTCGCTGGGAGAATGCCACCTCCAAACACGACTTGAGGAACCAACACAAGAATTGTTAGCAGAGGTGCAACACTTTGACTTGGTGCAATCGCAGAAACTAACAGTCCCAAAATCATACTCCCAAAAGAAGCGAGGAAGAGGCTGAGGTACATGAGAGTCAAAGTACTGTTATCAACATTTAATTTCACCGCCGAGTTCATGCAAACTAAAAGTATTGCTGATTGATAAAGTGCTAGCAAGAATGCTAATTGAAACTTGGATGCTACATAAGGAACTATCCCTAGTCCGGCACTGCGCTCACGGCGATAAATGGCAGTTTCCTTCGCAATCTCCGACATCGTAGCTAGCGCTCCAGACATTACAGCCATGATGACTGTGACAAACAGCATTGTAATTGCCTGTCCTGCATTGCCAATCTTAGTGTTAAATAAGTCAGGCTTCCACAGTGCAAAATTCAATGAACCTAAAATCGGCGCTCCTAGAAGCATTAACGCTAAACTGATTTTGTTCTTGAGCAGAATAGCCAAGTTACGGCGGCATAGCACCCCCCATTGTTGGAGAAAATCCGGCTTAACTAGTACGGGCTTAATTGAGTTTTGGGGAATGGTCTTTTGGCGTTCACTGACAAACTTTTTGTAGAAAGCGTAAGACTTAAATCCCTGCTCCCATTCTGATGGTGACAACTGGTGTTCAACTCTGGCATAAATTGAATCAAAATCTTTGACTTTGAAATAGCTAAAGGCTAACTTCGGAGGGCCAACATAAGCAAGTCTGCCCCCCTTAGCCAGGAAAACTACCATGTCAGCGATCGCCACATTTTTGGTAGCATGAGTAATCAATATTACTAGACTTCCAGCATCTGCTAAATTCCGCAGCAGGTGCATGATTTGTAATTCTGTGCCAGGGTCAAGTCCTGAAGTTGCCTCATCCAGAAAAAATATGCTGGGATTGCTGATTAGTTCTACCCCAATACTTACACGTTTGCGCTGCCCACCACTAAGTCGCCCAATAGAGACATTCTTGCGCCCAGTAAGTTGCAGTTGTTCAAGTACTTCTTGTATGCGTTGCTGCCTGTAAAATGGCGATGCTGAAGGCAGACGGAGATGAGCAGCATAGTTAAGTGCTTCCCCCACAGTCAGTTCTGAATGAACGATATCGTCCTGCGGCACATAGCCAATTTTATTTTTGAAAGCGTTGAAATTCTTGTAGAGGTCGCAGCCGTTAACAAGTACTTTACCTCTAGCGCGGCGTTGTCCGTTGAGTGCGTCCATGAGAGTTGACTTCCCGCCACCACTAACCCCAGCAATAACAACAAACTCTTGCGGAAAGAATGATACAGAAATATCGTTGAGCAGAGTTGTACCTAATATTGGGCTGCTAGATTTTTTTAAATTGATTGCATCTAATCTCATGCGTTCAATTGAGAGAGTTTGACGTTGCCTTGCCTGAAATATTGGAATTTTGGCTGGTGCAGGGGAGCTAATTTTTATTTCTACGATCACCGAACCAAGCTCTATAAGATTCCCGTCTGTTAAAGCTCGGAATCGATATGCTTCTAGCCGAATCCCCGCCACCCGTGTGCCATTGGTACTACCTTCATCTAGCAAATAATACTGACCTTCTTTAAACGCAATCTTAGCGTGTCCTTTATCTACGCTGTTATCAGGAATTACCAAGTCATTGTATTTATCGCTACCAATACTGAAAGGAGTTTTTTCAACAGTGCATTGCTGAATCGGAATCGTGTGAATAGTCAGATGTAGAGTCTGCATTTGTGCATTGTCAAGAAAATAGTTTCTATTTTTGTCGCACTCCAGCAGATAATACAACAGTTAGCAAGAAGATAAAAGTAACTGGCTAAAAATACAAAAGTTTTTTTTTAAAGTCAACAAGAAATTTTTGATAGCAATGGATTCATTCATTACCGTAATCATGCTTTAAAATGGAATCCTTGCCACCAAATATTTGCTGACTATGAATTATTACTCCAATGTGCTAAAAAATATGTAATTAGTACATTTAAAGTCAATCCTCAAGTTTTAGTTAATTATATTCAGTCGTCTGAAGGGACTATTGGTACTTCAACTTATAGTCAGTGGGCAGAAGAACTCAAACAAATAATCAAATCAGCTTCTTTTTATTCACTTGAATCATATCAAGTTGAGCGTCTATAGGAACTTACTAGAATGTATAACAATATAACTAATAACCGCGCACCAGCATTTGTATAGTGTGCAAATTTGAAAGCGATCGCCTGGGAGCAAGCCGCAGAGAATCTACTTATAGGCAATCACTTTCAAATTAGGGCTTTAAACACCAGGGTGCATGGTCAAAAACCCGTTTTTCTCCCAAACTTCTTTAGGTGGGGTGGAATTTTTTACAGGTGGGGATTGATGATAGTCTGGAACCAAATCAGTTTTACGTTGGTAGCCAAAATTGTAGTCTAACATCTTGATATAGGTAATGTGTGCAGTCCAGACATCAGTAACTCGGCTACCTAGAGAGAGGGTATCGAGATACTTAGGCATCTCGACGTTGCCATTCCAAACAATAGGTATGCCTTCTTTTTCAAAATGTTGAGTTAATTCCTTATGCACAAACTCAGCAGTCCCGCCGCAAATGATAACTTCATCCAATACGGCAATATTTCTAATCCAGCGAATTAAAGCTCGACAGTAATCACCACGGACATCTAGTAAAACTGAGTTAAACAACTTTAAATCAGATTCAACTCCAGCAGATGTGGCTTTGCGTGATAACGACTGTAGTGCATTCTGGTTGCCCAAGCTTGCTGACACTAAAGCTTTTGGTATACGTAAATCATCTTTTGCTAGCCCAACAGCAGTACGCTCAACAAATTGCTGCACTAACCAATTCATCCCCAACTCTGTAGATTCAGCTTTTGCTTGATTACCTTTAGCCGAAACAAAAAAACTAGCATTCCGGTAGCCCAACATCAACAAACCAATACTTTTTTGCCCAAATAATGCCCCCAAAGCCCGACTACGGTAAGCCATAATCCCACTCCCCTCTGGAGCCACGTAAAAATTATGTAGCTTAAGTTTTAACTTGCCTGTAGGTGTGGCAATTCCTTTTCTCAACGCTGCCGACAGCTTCTTACCCAAATCTTTACCGTCCGACATTTCTCCTGGTGGTAGCAATAATTGCACGGAAGCATCAACACCATTACTCAAGCCCAATTGAAGACAAATTTTCCATAATAATCCCGCTATTTTTGGTAAAGCATAGTGATATTTCAGATCCCTGAGCGCTGGTGTGCCAGCAAAAGTATTTTTAGCTAGAGCGCCCAAGACATAATACTCATCATCTATTCCTACCCAAGTACAGTCTCCTGACAACTGAGTAATTGAGTTTTTTCCCACATCTGCAATTTCTGGCTCCATTGCTATTACTATCGGCACACCCGAAGGATATATCTGAACAATTACCTTGCTCTGACTCCCACCTAAATCAATGGACACAGCTACCCTTGTGTAAACGGGTGCAATCTCTCTTTTCGACGTATTCATGAATTTTTCTCAACTATTACTCGACATTAAACAAGCTGTTAATCTGCTTTATTTCTTCTGGTAGAACTAGTTCTGCCAAATCATCAGCGTCCTCATCCAAGGTTTGGTCATCCTCATCATTAATGGTGGACACCAGCCTTTGATCCGAGGCACTGTCGCCAACTTCAGCGTTGTTCGCAGTCACAGCAGTTTGGACATGAGATGACAGAAAAATTTCACGAATCAAAGCCGCTTGTGCTTCTAATTTTTTAATTGACCAAATTGCCCTCTGCCTGAGTTCTTCACCATCCACTCCATCAGCAGATATGGCAAAAGGCGACCAATATTCAAGCAGGGTCAACATTACTATTTCAGGTAGGTTCCCTAAATCGAAGGGTCTAGAGTGGAGATAATTAATTATCTGTCCATCAATAGTGCCTAACCTTCGCCTAATTGAAAAAAAGACTTGTTGGTTCTGTTCCATTTTTTTTCATGCAAAAGTTTCTGTACATTTACAGCCGCGTTGCTTCGGTTTTTTACTTGCAGAAAATCAAAATGCAGAATCACTTATTAAAGTCTAATCGATTTTTTCTGTTTTAAAAACTGAGTTACAATCTCCCCTAAATCTATGCAATTAGTGGGTTTTAAATGACAAAATTGTATACCAAACTACATTTTTTCCAGACTATGCCTAGACTAAGTTTGAACTATCCCTAGACTATGCCTAGACTAAGCACTCTTAATCAGTTTTTTCAAGAAAGTAAGTTCTTTAGACTATGCTTGGACTATCCCTAGACTATGCCACAACTTAGCGCAGGAAATTGCTATTTTTTGCCCTCAACAATTCTTCGCTTAGAGAATAACATAACCATACTCACTATGGTTTCATGCCCTGCGGGTGGCTGCGCCATCTCTCGCTGCGCTCGTGACATGAAACCGTCGTTCGCTTGGAAGGTTTTTGAGTACTACACTCACACTACATTAGTAGCATAAATCTTTTATGTCGCCACTAACAATTCTCAGAATTGAAAAACTAAAAACATTCGGCAACGTTGCGGGAAGTGATGACCATATTACCAGAAACAGAGAAACACCCAACGCAGATCCAACCAAAGAGAATGTCCGGTTGATTGGGGGAGAAGACGATCGCTCTTTAGAAGAGATAGTTAAAGAAAAAATCTCTACGCTCAAGCATCGCCCTCGGCATGATGCGGTGTTATGCACCGAGATGTTTCTCTCGGCATCACCTGAATATTTCCGCCCTGGTGATCCATCTCTTTCTGGGCAGTGGTCTGATTCACTGATGCAGCAATGGGCGATCGCATCTCGTGATTGGCTAACAGAAAACTATGGGTCAAAATGTGTGAGGGCTGAACTGCACCTGGATGAAAGTACCCCACATATGCAGTAATCCTCAACCTAAAGATGCGAAAATAGAAATCGTGCCAAAACAGGAAAAAGAGAATATATTGGGAGATGCTGTCGCAAATGCACAAATAGAAAATGCAGCTCTTACAAATTTTGGTGTATCCTCCAATGGGCTAATTCCTACAGGGAAAGCTTGTCAATCATTTGATGAGTGGAAGAAAGCTAATTAGGAACTCTCTTTCAGTTTAACTAATATTGGGGTGGGAGCAATGCGGTTTTGTCAGATCCAGTAAAAAACAAGCGATCGCAAAAATAAAATCTAAGTAAGAAGTAACTTTATTTACTAAATATGTGCTGGTAGCC
>NZ_JACJSH010000052.1:0-50380 GCF_014698055.1 Nostoc sp. FACHB-133 | reverse complement strand
ATACCCTTAAACGGCTGCCCATATACCTGTTACCGTGGTAGATACATTATGTGTATTTACTTATCTTTACACAATTTGGTTTTTTCACCCTGTCCTACTTAAATCCCTGCTTTATCTCCAGATTTCCAAATCAGTACCCCATCACCAAGAGCAATGTCTTTGGCGTAACGAGTTGTCAGCCAGGGCATCTGCTCAAAGTCGCGGATGCCGTCTATGATGCGGTAATATTTGGGGTTTCCCTGAAAGAGCCAGTATGCCATATTGGTAAGTTAATTAATTTTTGATTACTCGTCTTCATCTACAGCATCACTGTATGCTGAATCATCCACAGCCAATACAGGCTTACCCATAGCAGCCTCGATTTTGGCAAGTATCATCCGTTGACGCGATGCCATAAAACCCTCAAAGTCATCTTGTCGAAGTGTTATTGCATCAATTTGGTGAGTTGCCAAAATCGCATTCATGCCTGCATCATCTAGCTGAACACTGTCATGCTTTTGAAGCTGAACCAGATATTGACTTGGAGCTTTACCGCCAATCATGCGATTTGCTATAAATGATATGGGAGTTTTGTTGAGAATAGAGTTATAGCGAGATGCGGGAATACCCTGCTTGTCACACCAACTTTTGGGGAAAATGTGATGAATATCTAGTCTGCGTCCTTCCCAATCGGTTTCATCCAAATCCCGAATAGTGGACTTCCAAAAGAAATCTTGAGAACCTTCACGTTGAATCAAGGTATTAATACCTTTATATGCAGCACTAGTTCTGGAACGCAAAGTCCCTAAACGTGCAGGTTGAAAATTAGCATCCCGAACAGTTGCAGGTTCTTCCTTAGCATCTTCAATCCAGTCGATAAGCTCTTGAATATCCAAAGCCATGCGAGTTTCAACTGCCCCGCCGTACAATTCGCCAAGGATACCGCACCAGAACCAACGGGTGATTTTTTCATGGATTTTCGGTTCCAGCCAGCGATCGCCAAGCAACGCCATGACTGCGGCAAGAGGAATAAGTTGAGTGCGGTAAGGTAAATCGCTAGTTGAGAAAAACGATTGCTGACGCAAGAATTTAGCTGATTTCCAGTAACCTTGGGTAAGAGGCTGTTTCCATTTTTGGTAAGCATCTAGAGGTAAAGACAAAACTGCTTCGCGCTTGGCAGTAACACCTGTTATTTGCTTGCCAGTTTTACCTGCTTTTAAGTCTTCCTTTCGTTTATCCCAAGTATGCAGTAGTGTCAATCCTTGAAGAAACTCAGTAGGTTGAACCTCGCGTAACAAACTTTGCTTTCTTATGTGTGGTTCGATACCTTCGATACTTTCCTGAGCATTACCAAACCATTCATCCCGCAGGTTTACATTATCAGCAGCATAGGTGGCAGTCATCAGTTCAAAAACGGTTAATGCTTCGCCTCCCGTATTCACTTTCTCGAATACTAGGCAAACAGCTTCCTTTTTGTTGTCCCGATTGAGTTCGATGATTGGCAAGTCATAGAAGCGAAACTCTTTAATGACTTGGGTACGAAATTTCATATAACGACTAAATTTTTTTGAGCCATGATCTGAGTCGTAATTATTTAATCCTTCTTCCCAGCTATCCGAGTTGAAAATTTGATTGCAAGGGAAAAAGAAATTTTCATATTCCTTTTCTGGCGTACTCAGATCAAGTTTGATATCACGTCCAAAGTTTTCTCGCTGAATACGATCTGCATCAATGCTAATTATTGCATTTTCATAATATTCTTGCCCTAATAGGGCCATTTCGATATCGATGTAATAATAACGTTGCAATAATTTTTTCTTGTGGTCACGAGTTTGTACAGGTTCTCTAAATATCAACACTTGCGTTAATGAAGTAAGCCTCTGTTGCCCGTCAAGAATCAGCTTTTTTAATTTATTAGGTGTTGCCTTTGTTGGATCGACTCCCTCGATAGGACGCGCCTTAAATTTAGTATCACCACCTGCCTCCAATAGCATAATTGCTCCTACAGGAAAAGCACGAGCAATGCTTACCAACAGTGAACGGATGTGTTCATCATCCCAAACCCACCCTCGTTGAAAATCGGGTAGTTGAATTTCACCTGTGATGATAGCTTTCAGTAAAGTCTCTAGTCTTGTTTTAGTAGAATCAAATGTAGACATATAAATATTTCTTCTGATGATTTGTTTGAATGCTTCGTAAAAAGTGTCGAATATCAATAACCAGTTCAAAATTACTTAGTGAGGATAAGCCTCGGCATCTGCTCAAAGTCGCGGATACGTGTCGATAATCCGGTAGTACTTGGGGCTGCTTTGGAATAGCCAATATACTGTTGTTTGTTGTTTGGTAGATTTCCTTGCTTGGTTTGGGTGGGGCGATCTAATCATCATCATCACCAGGGGCCCATCCATAGTCAGGAAAATTTTCTAAGCCAATCATGTCTAAGTAATCTTTGGTATCAAGACTCATATCCTCAAAATTCTCCTCATCGTCTTCTTCATCATTAAGAATTTCGTCTAAAGCACCTGCTAAAAAGCGCTTAATTAGCCAAGCGCTAGCTTGAGAAAAATCACGGTTAAACCCTAAATAAACTGCACCAAACACAGCCTCAAACATTTCTGCAAAAAGTCTCTCTTGCTCATTTAAAGGTTTTCCTTTTAGACTTTTTCCCAATAAGCAGAACTCTGGTAAATTTAACTTAATAGCAAATTCTGACAATTGGGCTTTATCTATAAGTGGTTGTTTATCCTCAGTAAGTTCGCCTTGTGTAGACTCAGGAAATCTTTCATACAAATAGTCAGTAACAATAGCACCAAGAATTGCATTTCCTAAATGAACTAGCCGTTTGTAAGATTTCTCTTGTAAATCTTTTGTCTGCCTATCTACATTTGATTCATAGATAAATGATGGGTGTCTTAAAGCAATTTTTAGCGCTTCTGTTGCCTGAAATTCACTTATACTAATTCCTTTCAAAAAAGCTTGAATTTGCTGTTGCCGTTGTTGTTCTGGGTTATACAATTGTGTCATAATTTAATAATTAATGTAATAAATTTTAGTTAGCAATTAGTAAAAACAACAAAGTATGTCTACTGCAATCGCTTATGCCCTTAATAAAAGAGCAGCTAAAGAAACTTGTATACTGGTAGGTTTAATTCCTTCAAATGTAATTAGGTTGAGTTTGTCTGTATCTTGCACTAACTGAATCACAAAGTTTTCATCATCCAAAATTGCTTTATTTCCATCGGTATACTCTTTTAAAAGTTTTTGTACAGCCCTCATCTCCTTCCAAGTGTTCAAATTTTTTAACGTACTCTTAACAGCTGCTCGATCTAAACCTGCTGGAAAGTGATTAAGCATACTCACCCGACGTTGAATTTTAGTAATGCGCTCAGAGGTAACGCTAATGTTTTCTAGGGTTTCTGGCTGTTCTAATTCAGCAACCTGTTGCTGTTTTAAGACCACTAGTTTGTTATATAAAGATTGAGCGCATGATAGTAAATATTTTGAGGAGAAAACATTTCCCGCTATCGGAGTTTTGAAGGCAGTAGCGATCGCCATACCATAACCATCGTTTTCCCCGGTTTGGTCATTCCAGAACAAAGTCTGCTGTTTCTCTAAAATTGGTTCTCCATTTGGGCCAAAATATTGCACTGTCAACGCCACTAATCCGGTAGCTTCATCTTTTTCACCAGTGCGGCGACCTACAGCAATTGGATTGGCTTGGTAGTCTTCACCCAATTCTTTTAGTAACTTGCTTAGTTCTTCACTATGCAGAATCTCATTTTGGGTATAAAGGTCGCGGCTAGTTTCCTGTTTTTTATAGGCATCTTCTTGTAAATTACCCTGCTCTATCTTTCTAGCTTTGACTAAGCTCTGAACAAAGTCGATGTATCCTGGCAGAATTTCATCATCAAATAGGGTATCACCATAAATAGAAGCTCCCAATGTGTTGACACTAGAAATGGTAGGGATGTTGGGGTTAGGTTCAATACTAGCGATGTCTCCATCATTTTGGGCTAAGTCTCCTACGAGTTTTTTATTCAGATTTGATAGGCGAGAAGCTTGCCGTAACAGTTGGCTTTCACTGTTGGCATAATAAACATAAATGTTCTTAGCTTTATGTTGCTTGGGGCGGTCAATCCGTCCAATGCGCTGCTCCAAAATCATAGGATTCCAAGGCAGGTCAATATTAATCAGATAATCAGCATCTTGTAGATTTTGACCCACTGATAAAGTTTCTGACCCAATTAGTACGGCGATTTCTTCCTCTGGCTTTGGGCGTTCTGTAGGATTTTTACAAGTAGCGTCTGGGGCAAACAGTCTAAATATTTCTTGGCGATTTAAAGTAACTGGGCTACGTTTTGGTTGCAGTGCGTGACCAGGACTTACTTTTTGAGGTTTGTCTGAATTATTTGTGTAATACAGTTTTGTAGAACCAATCAGCATCCCAATACCTTTAGATGCGATCGCACTGTCACGAGCCATGTAACGGTAGTAATCAATTACGGTGTCACTGAAAGTTGAAATTAACAGCACTTTATGACCTTGACTTACCAGTTCTGCTACTTTTTGAGTAACTTGCTTGCGTTTGTGATCAACTAGAAATTCATCTATTAACAGGTTTTGAATCTGTTCTAGCTGATGCAAATCACCTTCACAATCAGCCAACATTCGCTCATAAACTTTTTGGGCATTGTTAGGATTATCTCGTAAGTTATCTGTGGCAATATCAATAGACCGCCTTAACTGCTGACGCTTTTGTTGTTGTTCTGCCTCGTTTTCGTCCTCGTTTTCTTCCCCATCTTCATAATCCTCATCCCAGCCTTCAGGGTTGTAATCATCTAAGAAACTTTCTGGTTTATCCTTCTTGTCGGATTCAAAATTGTAGTGAATTAGCAAAAATTCTTTCAGCCCATCAGCATCATGAGAAACTGATTCTAAGCGTTGTTGCATCTGCCGAATGCGATCGCCAAAGTTTTTGATAGTCCGATTCAAGGCATACATACTCGATTCAGCCCGTTGTAGAAAGAATCGGCGTTGATTGCCTAATAGACTTCGCTGTTCGACGCTACCTGTTAAATAACGAATTGGATCAGCAAAGGGAATAAAAAGACTGGTTTCAAATTGAGTGAAAATCTGCTCAAGTGCTTGTTCTGTACTAATTTCAAAATGCACAGGTAGCCATTCTGCTATCCGTTTGGCATACAAATTTAAATCTGGGGTGGCTTCTCGCAGCATTTGGCGGGTGCGCTGAAGAAACAGTTCGCGGTAGGTACGGCGAAATAGTTCAGTATTATCTGTAAAATTTTCTACCCCAATTTCCCGATTTTGAAACCATTGAGCGACTTCTGCGGGGAACTTTAAATCATTGAATCCTTGAGGACGACTGATAAAGGGCGAGAGAATGTTATAAATATCTTCCCGGCGATTGTTCCAAGGTGTAGCGGTCAACAGTAGAAAGTAACGTTGCCGAGCAGACTTGCGATCGCTTTCTTGAATCGCTGCACAGGTTTTATGAATACGGTTTTTATAATTGCGAATGCCTTCGTGGGCTTCGTCGATGATAACTAGGTCAGGGCCACCGTAGCGATTGAAGTCTGCCAGGAAGTTACTACCTTTGCGGCTCATCAGGTTTTTATTGTAGAGTTCATAATCACCTGATTTAAACCCAAGTTCAGCCATTTCTCGTTCCCAGTTGGGATGAAGTTTTTTGGCAGCAATGATGGCAATTTTAGCTTGACCCTTCTGCTGACGATACAACCACGAGACAGTAGCCGCTAGTCGAGTTTTCCCCAATCCTACAGCATCAGCGCAGACAGCAACACCAAAATCCTGCATGACTCTTAGGCAATGTTGCGCTCCAGATTTTTGATGTTCAAACAAGATACCTTGATTTAACAGTTCATCTAATAAATCACTACGTTCAACCCGGAACTGACGGGGGCGCTGCTGTGCCAACCAGTAAAGAAAATCATTTGGTGTGCCGTGATTTCCTGCCAAAATTATTTCTACAGCTTGTTTAAACCCTTCAATTTCACTGAAATCTGGAATTTCTAGGGATTGGCTGACGGCTGGAGGATTTTCGGGTGAGTTGTGATAAGTGCCTTCGGTGGTTGTAACTTTGAATTCGGTTAACTTTGTCGGCGGATGTTCTGGGTCTACCTCAACTTGACCAATAATCCGTTCCGAATCTTGGCTGTCAATGGTGATTTTCACCAATTGATCATCTACAACCTCAATGCTTTCTATTTTGTCTAAATTTTGACCTGTGATTTCAACTTGGGTGGTTTCCCCAGGGGCAAACTCATCAGGATTGATAGATTCAATAACTGGTTCTTTTAACTTGGCACGGCGATCGCGTTCCGTCAACACCTGCTGTAAAAACTCTTGGGTTAAATCAAAGGTAATGTCATCTCGCTGCCACTCAACATCAAACTGACCAATACTTTCAAATATGGCTTCTGCATCTAGAGAATCCCAAGAGTAGAGAAAGGTTACACTCTCAGCATTTTTAGAATGTGCTGCACGGGTGAAATTATCTGAGCCTTCATGTAGAATATGATTTTCTAACTGGTCGCTCAGGATGCCAGTTTTTTTGTGATAAATACCTCCTCCTGACTCCATTTTTACAAGTTTAATTTGCAACAAATTCAGACGAACTAACTCTGCCAAAATTTCTGTACCACTAAAGGCACTATCTTCTAAACCCTTAAGAAATTCAGCTAGGGTACAATGAGCAAATCGGGCGCGGTAGTTAGGGTCTTGTAGTTTCTCCAGTTCTTGGACATCAGCCTGCTTAGTAAAACCCTGCCAGTCCATCAATAGGCGAATTTGACCCTCAGTTTGCACAATTGAAGCGAGAGGTTCTTCATATAGTTTCAGCACACCACTATCAAAGTAAGCCGTAGAACGGCGATAAATTTGGGTGCGTTCTAGGGCAGAGCCGATGAAGACATTATATTTATCTAGCTGATCAGGCAAATTGAATCTACGAAGACGACCTTTGATTTCTAAAAAGCTGCCAGCAAGTAAAGATTTTTCTTTGGTTACACTTTCTTTATGAAGGAATTTTTCAATAACATTTAAATTACTAATTCGTAACAGAGAGGTACTAGGTACATTTCCATCTTTGATAGGAATGTACTCAAACACCCTAGCGCTTTTTGGATCAATTCGTAGTATTTTGTAAGTCGCTTGTTTACCACCAATACCTAAAAACTTCACAACTGTTTTTAACAGCCTGTCAGCATCGCGGTGCTTGAAAACGAGCCAGTATTGATTGTCAACGCCTTTGATGGGATTACCTTGGAGTAGGTAGTAGGGGCGTTGTTTACGAATTAGGTCTTGGATAAAGTTCTCAAGCATGGTTAATAACTCACTGAATAGGCCAAGCTGGAATCACTGCGTCAATCTTTGCCATGAGTTCAATAGTTTCTTTGAGGGCTACAACAATACGCTGGTAATGTTGAATATCGTCAGGAGTGAGAGTGCGTCCTTTACGATCTTTGAGCCATTTTTGGCAAACTTGGTAGCCTCCTAAGTAGAAGTTCCACACTGATTCTGGTACGCCTGTAAATTTATCTCCTTTTTTGTTGATTATGACAGCACTATTAGTATATTTTGGATGTCCAGCATCGACTATACAATTACCGTTATTTTCTACAAATTGGGTTATTGGGTTATTGAGTTTGGGTGATTTAATGAGGTGAAGTGCTACTAATTCTTCACCGTATGTTGCTAGTTCGGTGAAGAGTTGATTATTGCTAGTGAGGGGAACACGAGGGAAGTCGATTTTTAGGAATTCGGCGTAACGAGTGCGGTAGTTAGGTGAATGGAAGATAGCATAGATGTAGTAAAAAATGGCTTCTGGGGTGGGGGTATAGCTAAGTTTAGTAGTAATAGCATTTAAGAAATTTTGAGATAGATTTGGATGGCGTTTTTCCTTTATTATTGAATTTTGAAGATTAGATTTATTAGGATATAGGTAGAGGGGAAAAACCTGCCCATAACCTTTGTTACTAGATGTTATACGATTGTCAACGATGCAATTAGTTACATAGGTGTGGTTAAATACTCCTTCAGCAACTTGTCTCACAGTAATTAATCCAAGATTTTCACCATCTATCATGTGGTGCATAACTTCTCCTCTGGGCATACTATGAAACCCTTTGCACTTACTTGTATAGTAAGTATGCTGAATATCAAAAGGACGATAAAGTATAGGGGTTATTTTATCTCGACTGATTCCAGACTTTTTTAAATCTTCTTGTGCAAGAGTAATTTTCCAATCTCTTGTGTCATCACATAATTTATATTCAATACGTGCTTGCTCTGGAGATAAATCAGAGAACTTTTGAATAGTGGCCCATACACTCTCTTCATTTGGATGAATGGTTAGTGAGTCACGAGCGGTAACGATGCCAGGAGTTTTAATAGTAAATATATCTGTTATACTCCAACTATTGTTGTATTCTGGCACAAGACTATTATTTTGTGGTATTAGAAGATAAAAAGGTGATTGAGGATTTAAGTTTATCCATTTAGTAGATTCTATATTTGTGCTAATGAGTTTTTCATATTTATCTTGTCTGCTACCATAAAGGTCACAGTGAAAAATAGAACGCTTCGTTCCTTTTACTCCTAAAGCAATCGCAACACCCTGCTGAATATCAAATACATTTATATCAGGCAAACCGTTTTGTTGTTTTTCCTTCTTTTTACTATTGCCATGCAAATCATAAATTTTTAATTCATCAAAATTGGCTATTAATGACTGACGCATTCCTCTAAATGTAGGATTATCTAAAAATCCATGATTTGTAATAAATGCCAAAATTCCATTGCCCGTTCTCTGAATTTTCCACTGAGCAAAGCGAATAAACTTTACATAATCATCTTGTAAACCTTTTGGATTTCTTTCACCTAATGGCTGACCATCTATTTGATAATAATCACGAACTAAAGAGGTTATCCATTCACCAGTGTTTTCTGATTCGTAAGAATAGGGAGGATTACCAATTACCAACATAACAGGCTGATCGCGTTTAATAGCTACAGCCCTGTCTGATTCTTCTGAAATATACTCTTCCAGAAAAACTTCTGATTTACGTTCTGGTGCATCTAAAGTATTTGTTAATATGATTTCTAACCGTTTCCCACTATCAAATTTATAACCAGTTTCTTCTAAGAATAAACTTATTTTTAAGTGAGCGATCGCATAAGGAGCCATTAATAACTCAAAACCGTAAATTCGAGTTAATAGATGATTCTCTACATACTGCGACCAGGATATATCACCTATTTTAGATTTAAATAGCTCTCTATATTGAACATTATTAAAACGTTCATAAATTAAGCGAAATATGTATACTAAAAAACTAGCAGTTCCACAAGCAGGTTCAAGAATTTCTACCTCTGGGTCAGCCAACCCCAACGGCTTATTAAACTTCTCTTTCACCAAAATATCTACAGACTGCACCATATAAGATACCACAGGCTCAGGTGTATAATAAACACCTCGACGCTCTCGCATTTGTGGTTTATAGGCTGCTAAGAAATCTTCATAGAACCGAATAACAATATCTTCCCGATTCATCTTCAACTGAAAGTCTGACAGAATTGCATCCATCTTAGCGGCGCGAAGAATACCAAAAATATCTGCGATCGCACCTATCAACTCATCCCCTAATTCTTCAGGCTCACGCTCTGACACATCTTTAAACAGCTTGCGGAGAAATGGGTTAGTTTCTGGTAATTGTTGCCAAGCAGATTCACGGTCAAAATGCGTTTCCTTCTCACGTCCCTCCCGCTTATCTTTTACATGGCTGAAGACCTTTGCTGTAAACAGTGCATAAGCAATGGTTTGGGCGTAGATATCTGCAAAACTGTAATCCTTCTCATTCTCTGAAGTCAATTGCAGTGTAGGTAGTAGCTCCCGTTGAAAACTCTTCAATAGGTTATGTAAATACCCATCAGCTTTTTCTTTCTCATAGACTTGGGGAATTACCTGCTCAATTCGACGAGCAGCTTCAGCCAACAACTGCGCTAATTCCTTCGCCGTTTTAATAGGTTCATAGAAAACCCACTCCACTAAGGGAACTGAACTTAGACCCTTAGCAGCAATTGGCAGTTCCCCTTGTTTTAAACGGTTTAACCGTGCTATTAGTTGCGGTTCATTCCAATCAAAAGTCTGGATTTGTCGTTGACGCAACCCACCTTCATTTGGCAGCACTAATGGCACTCTACCTGTAGCTTCTTTAGTAGGTAGAAGTAGATACATTACAGGTTGCTGTTCAGCAACTCGGTTTGTGTAATGCCCGTAAATTTCTTGTTGCTGGTCTTTAGAGGTCAAAAATATTTTAATTTCCTGGTCTGTAACTCCTGATAGTTCCTCATAGAAGCCAACAGCAATTGGGCAAGTTTCCTCAGCTTCTAATTCATCAACACCAGGGCGTAAGTACCAAAAACGAGAACCTTGAGGATCATGCTCTTTCACCGGATATCCTAAGAGCTGCCGCAGTGCCTCTACACGATGATTTAAATCTGTACCAGTCATGACAGCCTGTAACTGCTCTTTGGTGAAAGTCATTTGTTTTCCTTACTAAGTTCAAAACAGCACGGTAAAACTGCGATCGCGCTTTAAAAGAATGCAATCGCTATATCAAATTTGATTAAGTACTGCTCTCAAGAAGTGAGGTAATCTACTTTTTCCTCAGAACTAATTTGACTGATACTTCGCTAACAGTTTCTGCCCTTGATCACCCATCTCTTGTAGAAGTTTTTCAATCCTCTGCATAGCCATCGGTGATAACTTAGAGCGTTTATTTTCCCAACGATTAACTGTGGAATAAGTAACACCCAAATGTGTTGCAAACTGTTCTTGGGTTAAGCCCGTTACAGTGCGAAGTTCATGGATGAGCTGTCCCAGTTTTGGTTGTTCAATTACCAAAGGCTTTTTGATAGTCATTAGCTCAAAACCCACTACTTGAGTAGCAAATAATGTGTGATTTGCTATATCGTAGTTAGCCTAGTACTGGGTTGTAACCCGCTAATATACTGTTATTTATTTACTGTAGCTTTAATATCTCTATGTAATAAACGCAACTTGTACTTAAGTACGCTTGATTAGAACTGGTTCACTGTACAATTGCCCCTAAAGTGCCACTGACGGCACGTAAATAATCATCTGGCGATAGCAGAAGCAGCATTCCTCGCATACCACCAGAAACAGTGATCTGCTCAAATAGAGTTGCAGTTTCATCAAGATAAACGGGATAGTCTTTTTTGCTAGCTAAAGCTGTCACACCGCCACGGATGTATCCTGTTAGTGGCTGCACTTCCTTCAGGGCAACTGTTTCAACCTTGCGATTTCCTGAAATCCGCGCCAAAGCTTTTAAGTCCAACTGAGCATTTCCTGGCACAACAGCAAAACAGATACCTGTTGTGTCACCTCTGACTACTAGAGTTTTAAAAACTTGCTCTGCGGGAAGTCCTACTTTCTGGGCTGTACTCTCAGCAGCCAAATCATCAGGATCTACTTCATAGCTCAGGATTTGGTAGAAAATACCTAGTTTATCAAGTAGTCGAGCAGCATTGGTTTTCATTGCTCTTATTCCCAATCCTCAATCACCAACCCACTGACACGACTGAATTCTCTGGTGTTATGTGTAACTAATATCAAGTTATTCACTAGCGCAATCGCTGCAATCTGCAAATCATAAGGCCCTATTGGTGTACCAAGCGTCCCTAACTCTGCCCGAATTGTGCCGAAAATCCGAGCCGCCCGATCATCAAAAGGCAAAGATACAAAATTATTTAAGAATGCTTTTTGTAATGTTAAAGTCCGTGTGGGATTATTACTTCGCATTGCACCATAGAAGAGTTCGGCTTTTACTACCGAACAAACAACAATATCTGCTGGTGATAGCGATTCTAACCTCTGCCTCACAGCAGACATAGGACGATTCAGATAAACAATACAAGCATTGGTATCTAACAAATATCTCACTCTAATGGCTCCCTAGTGTCATGCTCACCTTGGGGATATCTTTGAATTGGGTCATCTGCTAATGATCCAGCTGTTTGTTCAAAAAATCCGGCTGGCCATCCTAATTCTTGGGGTGTTTTCGGGGGCGCTGATGGTTCTATTTGTTGATAAATTACTACGACTTCCATTTCTTTGTCTGTTATGCCAACAGGAATCTCAAGGTGCAAAATGCCATCATCCCCAACATGAGAACATAACTTAATACTTTGCATTACTGTTTTCTCCTAGTCCTTGGTTGATTGAAAATTACGTGGTATCTCATCTATGATGCCGTATTCTTTTTCAATCACACTCAACAGCTTCTTCACTATAACCGTCAAATACGGTCGCTTCAGTTCCCCCAGATGCTTCAGCATAGCAGTTGGGGCATCTTCCAAGTTCTCGTTTTCCCGCAGCCGTGCGATCGCTTCCTGTGGGAGAAACAGCACCATCGCTGATTAACTGCATCTGCTGACATTTCGATGAATAAGCCAATTCCTGAGAAATTATCTAGCCAAATCGACGCAGGTGTTAAACTCACTATGAAGAAAGCTATTGAAAGACACCGCCGTTTAGTAGAATTTATTAGAATTTGGCAAAATGGCCAAGTTGTGAGATTGACCGCAGAACAAATTCCTCCTCTCAACTCAGATGAGTAACCTATTTTCCCTCATTCCAGATCAAATCCGAGACAAATTACCACTGACGGAAGATAAAAAAGAACTACTTCAACAGCAAACCATTACTCAAGATATCCCAGGAACAATTCTGCGGGATTTTCAAACTATTTTAGAACTTCTCCAACCTAACGGCGTTGAAGTTAGTAGCACTTATCACCAATTCTCGCTTAAGTATCTACAACAACTTAACTCACAATTGAGTTATCCCATAGATATTAACCTCAAACGTCCTGTACAAAAATCCTATCCTTATATTCACGGTCTTTATTTCCTTCTCCGCGCCTCTGGACTGTCTCAAGTTATTACCGAAGGTAAAAAGAGCAAATTAGTTTTAGACCAAAAAATTCTGCAAATTTGGCAAGGATTAAACCACACAGAACAATATTTTACCCTGCTAGAATCTTGGTTAGTTTGGGGAGAAAGCGAACTCTTAGGCGACCAAAGAGATATGTTTGACCAAGCATATCGCTGTTTATTATTTTGGAACAATCTCCCATCATCAGGATTGAAAATTAATAATTACTCAGAACAAGATAAATTAGTTTATTATCCTGGTTTCCACAATCTTGCTCTCTTACATTTATTTGGATTAATTGAACTGACATCAGTCAAACCACAAGCCGCTAAAGGCTGGCGTTTTACTCATGTAAACCCCAAGGCTTGGGGTAATGCTCTCATGGCTGTATTAACAGAAAGTCGCTCAAATATCCAAGTAGAAGATTACGCCACTTTTCGGTTAGATTTTCGCATAGCTTTTGACAATTTAAAACCCTATCTCCAACCTTATTTCCAGGAATGGTCACAAACTTTAGTGATTGCAGAAGGCGATTTTACTGAGGGTGTTTATATATTTAAAGCCACTTTACAGGATGCTTGGCGACGGATTGCTATTCCTAGTTATTTGAATTTAGATGAAGTCGCTGCCACAATTGTGCAAGCATTTGATTTTGACCCGGAACACCTCTACAGATTTATTCACAAAGACCGTTTAGGAAGAACTTTGGAATTTAATCATCCTGTTGTCGAAATTCCCCCTGATACCTGCGATTTTCGTTTAGGCGATTTATCCTTAGAGGTAGGCAGTCATTTACAATTTATCTTTGATTTACTGCAAGAGTGGGAATTTGATTTATATGTGGAGAAAATTGAACCAGCTAATGACAAAATGAAAAAGCCCAAGATTCTTGAATCTTATGGTGAACCGCCAGCGCAGTATGCTGAAGAAGGAGAAAGCTGGGAATAGATTTGCTACTGCAATGGGCTACGTTCCAATCCATATCTACGTGTCAGAATTGGTAGTGCGATCGCTCTATATTGGTTTTCAGTTGCAGTCCAGCTAGTGCAGGATAATTCTCTACTGTCCACCTTGCTATTTTGTCCCTAAAAAGACACTAGTTATATAACTGGGATATTATGAGCTTCTTGTATCTTTGCTTGTATAGGTTTAATTGGTTGAATGGGAATCTCGATTATGAATTTAGTTCCTGCTCCTAGAGATGAAATACAGTTTAAATGTCCTTGATGTTTTTCTGTAATAATTTGATAGCTAATTGACATTCCTAAACCAATTCCTTTACCTACTGGTTTGGTCGTAAAAAACGGGTCAAATATACGCTGTTGAATTTCTGGTGTCATTCCTATGCCATTATCAGCAATCTCAATCGCAATCCAATCTGAGTTGAGTACGAGAGTGCGGATAACGATTTGTGGGTTGTCTGGCTGATTAATAATAGACAAATTTTCTAAAGCATCGATTCCATTAATGATGATGTTCATCAAAACTTGGTTAAGTTGACCCGCATAACATTCTACTAAAGGCAGTTGACCGTATTCTTTAATAATTTCAATTGACGGCTGATTGGATTTAGGTTTGAGGCGGTTTTGCAAAATTAATAGTGTACTTTCAATACCACTGTGGATATCTACGGTTTTCATTTGGGCTTCATCCAGTCGAGAGAAGTTCCGCAAGGATAGTACAATATCACGAATGCGCTCACTTCCCATTTTCATGGAATCGAGCAATTTTTTTAGGTCTTCAGTAATAAATTCTAACTCGTTCGCTGCAATGGCTGACTGAATTACTGGTGGAGGGTCAGGATATTCTTGTTGGTAGAGTTGTAGTATTTCTAGTAATTGTTGAACATATTCTTTAGCATGAGTAACATTACCATTGATAAAGCTAATAGGGTTGTTAATTTCATGAGCCACTCCAGCCACTAGTTGTCCTAAAGAAGACATCTTCTCAGTTTGAATTAGTTGCGCTTGTGTCTTTTTTAATTGTTGTAGTGCATCTTGGAGTTGTTGATTTTTTTCGGTTAATTCCTTCTCGCGCTGTCGCAAGGCTACCTCTGCCTTTTTCACAGCAGTAATATCTAAACCCATTTCCACAACCATTGGTTCACCGTTCATATTTTTGAACGGATAATCATAAATTTGATACACATTGCCTGTTTTACTATCAACCCATTCCCAAAGTCGCGGAGCATTAGTTTCAAAGACGCGAAAGGTAGGACAGACTGGACAAGGCTGCTTCAACCCAGCGATCGCCTCATAACAACGTTTCCCTGTAGGATCTCCAAATACCTCCTGGAAGCGTTGGTTATAAAATCCTACGCCATAATCATTGGGTTGCAGATAAAGGAAAGCGGGTAGCTGATTCAGTAGGTTATAAAGGCTTTGGCGTTCCGTTGAGAGTGCTTCTATTTGGCGCAACTGCTGGTTAACATCTTTCCCTACTGCATAGATGAGTCCCTGTTGGCTAGTAGAAAGACTCCAAGACAACCACCGATAACTGCCATCTTTGTGAAGATAACGGTTATCCCAGTGCAAATTTTGCAGTGGTTCAGTTGGTAGCTGATTGATTGCAATATCTTCTGGATGTACTAATTCTAACCAATAATGCCCAATTAAGTTTTCTGGTTTCCATCCCAATACCTTTTCCCATGCAGGATTGACTTGCTGGTAGCAACCATCCCTTGAGATGATACAAAATAGGTCAGTTGAAAGGTTGAAGAAATCTTCCAGATTAAACACAGTAATCTTGTTATCTAAATTTTGTCTTCAACGTAACTAAGTATATCCACTAGTTACAACGTCAAGATTACTGAATAATTATAAATACAGTGAAAATTAAACTAAAGCCAAGCTCTACAACGCGCTCAAATTGCGATTTTAGCTAATTGATTAATCTATAATCCCATATTCTCGCTCAATCACACTCAACAGCTTCTCTTCAACAGCAGTCAAATACGGTCGCTTCAGTTTCCCCAAATGCTTCAGCACAGCACTTGGGGCATTTTCCAAGTTCTCGTTTTCCCGTAATCTACTGATGCGTAGGCGTAGCCCGCCGCAGGCATCGCTGATTAACTGCATCTTTTGACATTCAGCAGGCAAGTAATCATAAGATTTGAGATGCTTTAGTCCAACTGGTCAGTTCACGATCCTAGCGTCTTACAAGCACCAACAGCCACCCTTACCTTTAACCCTCTTGTACCAAATGGAGAGAACCCAATCGCTCTCAGTTTCAGAACTAAGCCTTGATATTGTTTTCCAAAAGTAACACAAGAGGGTTAAGTACCAAAATTTTTAGTTGAGTCTACAGCTTGCAGTAAGTTCTACATTTAAGAAAGTTCCTTCGCGGGCTGTAATTGAACGCAACTGCTGAATAAAAGCATTAAATCTGGCATCAGTTATCCCGAAGCCAGCTTCGACACAAGCTTCTAAACCTCCTTCGATAGGAATGGGAGAACCATTCCTGGGACTATATACAATAAATTTATCGACAGTGCCAGCACCGACAGCAAACCCGATAACTTGGCGAACTGTTCGCAAAGCAGCATTATCTAATGCACCACCAATACTGCCAATACTCACATTAACCGCACGACTTTGGGCCAATGCCGGCGCACTCATCGACAATACTGCCCCAACAACCATCAAACTGGTGAATTTCTTCATTTCTCTTCTCTAAAAAATCGAAAAACTAATATTAAGTCTCCTTGTTTACTAATTAATATACGAGCATTATCTAAAGATAATCATTTATTAAAGTAGGGTTTAAGAAACAGCTTTTTGAAGAAAAATGTAACAGCAGAAGTATTATTTACACATAATAAATACATACTAAAAAATTTGATGTATTAATTATATCCTCGTCATTCAAGCTATTGAATAAGTATCATCTCGCTGCGCCTGACAGTAATTGCTATCTGATTTCAACGTAAGTAAAGATAAAGTTTGATGCGCCTATCAGATGGCAGAAAATCTAAACTCAGATTTAGTAAATTATTTCGTTTCCAGTTCGGACTCCAGCAAACTCAACACCTTCTCTTCCAACCGATTCAAATAAGCGCGATTCAGCTTCCCCAACGACTCCAAAAACTTCTGCATATATTACTGCAAAGTATCTTAATATACTGAATACTCAACTGATGATCACAGACAAGCAATGCTAACTATCTACATCTTTTGAAATCCTATTTGGTTTTGTTCATTTCTAGCCAGTTGTAGAGTGGAAACTGAACTCTGTTGAGCGCTGTATCAATTTTGTAGAGCGTCTCTACAGCACTCCTTTGACAACTGGCATAGCACGACACTAGAAGCGGAAAGTTTTGCCCTATCCCTCGTACAACTTCTTGAATGTCCCGTTGTGGTGATATCTCTATTGAAACTGCAACCCAACGCCATTGGAGCCAATTTGCCGAAATTGTTTAGGGTGTTATCTCTCTGCCATATTCAGACTCCAAAACACTCAACAATTTCTCTTCCACAGCAGTAAGATAAGGTCGATTCAGCTTCCCCAACGACTGCAACAGACTTTTGACTGTCTCCTCCAGCGAATCGGAATACACTCGACTAATGCGATCACAAATCACCCGCATCTGCTCACACTCGGCAGGCAAGTATTCGTAAGATTTCAGGTGCTGTAACCCAATGGTGTACTCACCATCCCACATTCTCACGGTGCAACTAAACTCATGGGAGCAATGCGATTTTGTGAGGTGCTTAAAATTAAGGTTCTAAATCACCTATTTAAGGGTGCGATCGCAGCCAAATAACTGTTTTTATTGAGAATATAGCTCTGTAACTGAGAATTAAAGTGGGATCTAACAAAATCGCATCGCTCCCTAAACTCATTTGCTTGGCTGACAATCCCCCAACAGCCACCCTTGCCCCTGAGTTCAGGATTGTCTTTAACAAGGATTTGGCACACTTCGCTGATTTGGTAGGTATTGGGTACTTTTGTCCTTTCCATGATGCGCTGCACAACATCTTTGACGATTCTAACAGTTGGCACTTTCCCGCCAGCTTCGTGTACTGCTCTTAGCCACACTTGTTACTGTGAATGGGGTTCAAGTTTAGTCATGGGTCGAACTTGTCCCTCTCCTGTCGGCAAAATGTCCACAACAACTGCCGCAGCAACTAGCTGTTAAGAACGAGAACGATTGTAGCCAAATCTGTTAAGCATTGTGCAATTGATAGCAGATACCCTTGTTAAATGAAACCTGCTTGAATGAGCCATCCAGGTTGATAGTCGTCTCAGCACTACCGAGAAACAGGTAGCCATCTGTTCTTAATTGCTGTTTTACCTTTCTTAGCAAGGCTTTCTTGGTTGCTAGATCATAGTAGATTAAAACATTGCGTAAAAAGATCACGTCGATTTCGGGAAGGGATGACCAAGATTGCATCAGGTTGATCTGACGAAACTCTGCCATCTGGCGAATTTCAGACTTTATTTGCCAGTCACTATCTAGCCGATGAAAGTACTTGTCACGGAGATTTTCAGATAGTCCGCGGTTAATTTCAAGTTGGTTATAATGCCCTTTTTGGGCGCGCGCTAATACCTTAGTGGAAAAATCACTAGCAATTAGCCTTATAGACCAATTGGTAAGTAAGGGAAAATGTTCACGAATTAGCATAGCGATGCTGTAGGGTTCTTGTCCATTAGAGCAAGCAGCACACCAAATGTTTAGCGATCGCTCAATGGCTCGTTTTTTGATTAGCTCTGGTAGTATGTATTGTCTCAGTGCTTCAAAAGGGTGATGATCTCGAAAGAATGAGGTTTCATTAGTGACCAACGCCTCGATTGTCTGGATGTGAAGATTGTTAAAGGGTTGAGTGCGTAAATATTTCACCAGTTCAGCAATGAAAGCGAATCCTGCTGATTCTGCAATTGGTTGTAAATGTAACTCCGCTAGATAGCTTTTCTCAGCAGACAACACAACTGCTGAATGATCACGAACTAATTGACGAAGATACTCAAAATCATTGGTGCTTACACTCTTAGTCTGTTCCATTACAGACCTAAAATAGGAATTTGATTGTAACGAATTCGCCGCATAATTTCACTTGCCATCTGGTCAAGGGTGACAATTTGATCGGCAAGTCCAGCATTAACCACAAAACTAGGCATCCCCCACACTACGCTACTAGCTTTGTCTTGTGCTAGCACTTGTCCACCCGCCTCGCGGATGCACTTACAGCCATGTAATCCATCTTGGCCCATACCTGTAAGGATGACTGCGATCGCCCCGGCACCATAAACTTCTGCTACCGAGCGAAACAGAACATCTACTGAAGGACGACAGGAATTTTCGCTCGGTGCTTGATGAGTAGCAAGTCGAACTACACCTTTGTCGCGTTGCACAATCAAATGAAAATCTCCCGGTGCAATCCAAGCTTGTCCAGGTTCTAATACCACTCCGGGAACCGCTTCGTTCACTGGGATTTGGCATTTAGAAGATAATCGTTCAGCTAATAGTTTCGTAAACATGGGGGGCATGTGTTGCACAATCAAAATGGGAACTGATAAATCGGCTGGAAGCTCTCTAAGCAAGACAGTTAGGGCATTAGGCCCTCCAGTAGAAACCCCAATTGCTATAACCTCTACCCGCTTGGGATTGGTGTAAAGGGGAAGAAGAACTGGATGAGCAACCGTGCTTGGTGTTGTCAATGTAGTAGTTATTGCACCAAATACTTTAATTTTGGGAATCAAATCCGCTTGAATATATTGATTTATCGCCTCTACACTTCCTAAGTTACTAGGTTTTGTGGCATAATCTGAAGCCCCTAAAGAGAGAGCTTCGAGTGTTGCGATCGCTCCAGTCCGTGTAGAGGTGCTGAACATAATCACTGGTAGGTGGGGATAGATTAGTCGAATCGCGGAGAGAGTTTGTAAACCATCCATTTCTGGCATTTCAATATCCAGGATCACAATATCAGGATTAACCTGGGGAATTTTGGCAAGGGCGATACGACCGTTAGCAGCGACTCCTACCACTTCTAGTTCTGGATCGATGGACAAAATTTTACTAATTCGACTCCGAACTACTACCGCGTCATCAACAATTAGTATTCGGATTTTGGGCATTGGGGATTGGGAATTGGGAATTGGGGACACTTCTCTGCGAGAGGCTGCGCCAACGGCAAGCTCAGTACATCGCTGGGGACTGGGGACAGTGAAAAAACTAATATAGCGTGAGTTTGACAAGTCTTATTTGACCTCTCCCCCAGCCCCTCTCCGACACGGAGAGGGGAGCAAAAAGCTTAATTTTTTGTTGCTCCTCCCTCTCCGAAACGGAAAGGGAGGTTGGGAGGGAGAGATTCATCGAACTCAGGTTACGTTAATATATGAACTGGCTGACGACTTTCTGCAAATCTACTGCCATGCGCGATAATTCTGTGGCTGCCTGTAATGTATTATTCGTGCCAATCGTTGTACTTTGAGTATTCAATGCGACAACTGCGATATTTCTGGCGATATCAGATGTTCCTCTGGCTGCTTCAGCAATATTGCGGCTAATTTCATTTGTCGTTGCTGTTTGCTCTTCAATAGCACTAGCGATCGTGCTTTGAAAGTCGTTGATTTGATTGATAATATCAGTAATTTGAGTAATGGCTTGAACCGCAGCTTTTGTATCTGTCTGAATTGCTTCAATGCGCTGACTAATATCTTCAGTTGCATTTGCTGTTTGTTTGGATAATTCTTTCACCTCGTTTGCGACTACAGCAAATCCTCTGCCGGCATCTCCGGCTCTTGCGGCCTCAATTGTAGCATTGAGCGCCAGTAAGTTTGTTTGCCCAGCGATCGCAGTAATAACTTTAATTACTTTGCCAATTTCAATGCTGCTTTGACCAAGCTTATTAATTGTTTCATTGGTGCGGTCAGCAGTTTTAACTGCTTGAGTCGTGACTTTTGCCCCTTCCATGACGGTCTTAGCAATTTCTTGAATGCTGGCATTCATCTGCTCTACCGCAATCAAAATTGTACTGCTATTTTGGCTCACCTGTTCGGCGGAGCTAGATGCAGAGGTTGCCTGTTCAGAAGTTTGTTCGGCGTTTTGAGTCATTTCTGTGCTAACTGCGGTCAATTCTTCTGATGAAGAGGCAACTGCCGTTGCCACCTCTGCCATCTGTCTGATTGAAGACCTCAAGCTGCTAATCATTTGATTGGCATTATCTGTGAGTTGCTTAAAATCTCCAGCATTGCTTTCCGCAATTTGTTTGGCTAAATTTCCTTGGGCAACGACAAGGGTTACTTCATTAATACTTTTGATCTGCTCTTTTAAATTTGTAGACATTTGGTTAAAGTTATCAAGCAATCCTTGCCAACTCCCGTCTGCTCCTTTGACAACGGCTTGAGATCCGAGCTTCCCTTCTGTACCAATTTCGGTTGTCAAGCGAGAAACTTCTTGGGCAAAGTTTTGGTTTAAACTTACCAATTCATTAAAAACCAAGACAATTTCACCTAGTTCATTATCCTCAACAGGTAAACGAACGCTAAAATCACCATTTTTTACAGATTTTAGTGATAATAGTAACGCTTGTAGTTGCTCTTTTGTTACACCGTCATTCGGCGAAGCTACACTATCCTCTGAGGAAGATTTAGAGTTGGCTGTTTTTGCAGCCCGATTCGTAGTCATTGCAAGGCGCTCCTCAATTACTCGGTAACGTGATTATCAAATTAACATTTAGAATTTTTTTGGCATCTAAAACTAGCAGAAATCCATCTGGGAGAGGGTAAGCCCCTGCTAGCATCGAACGCATTTTACCTTTTAAGGTTGTAGGTGGGAGTTGAAACGTGTTCTGTGGAAACTCTAAGACATCACCAACACGATCGACGAGCAGACTGACTACTTCATCCTCAAAACTTACAATAATATTAAATCCCTGGGCTTCATCTACAAGTTTTATATTTGATTGTGTCTGTGGTTCGCTCATCTCTAATCGGCGTTGCAAATCGATTACAGTAATAATTTGTCCGCGTAAATTAATTAAGCCACAGATATCTGGTGGGGCTAAAGGTATACGAGTTATTGCTTGTGGGCGAATCACTTCTTGAACGTGTAGCACGTTAATACCAAAATAAACTCCTTTGAGAAAAAATGTACAAATTTGTTGTTCAGCCATTAGTAATTAATTACAGCAAATGAGGGTTAGCAATACGAATTACAGCCTCAATGTCAAGAATTTCGGTAATTTGACCTTGAAATACAGCGCACAAAAGCACACCTGGTCTACTAGAGACACCTGTAATTGTCAGTGGTTCTTCTATAATGTCAAGAATCCTCTCAACCACTAGCCCAACGCTGAGTTCTAAGGAAGGGGAGACAATCACTATCTGGAGAGTCTCTGCAACAGTTGCCTTAGTCCGATCACGGAGGTCATTTTCATAACTCTGGGAAAACACTTTGTTCAGGTCAATTAACGGCAAAATTTTCCCGTAGGATTGTACGACATCCTGATTACCTACTTTCTCTACCGCAGAGCAAAGAATTTCTTCAAGCCGAAAGGCAATAGTCAATGGAATGCCCATACGAGCGCCTTCGGGCCCCTCAAACAATAATATTGTTTGACGAGCGATAACTTGATCTTGGTCTTTTATGGCGTTTTCAATCAATAACTGCTGCTTTTGTTTTGCAGTTACACCAGAACGGTTCGCCAGACCAACAACATCAATAATTAATGTAACTGTGCCATCCCCTAGAATAGTTGCTCCGGCAAATAAAGATTGCGCCTTTAACTGTTTCCCTAAAGGTTTAACCATAATGTCTTGGATGTCTTCAATTGTGTCCACAACTAATCCGAATTGATAGTTATCAACTTGCACAATTACTAGACTGAACATTTCCAAGTTGGAAACACTATTGGGTATTTGTAATACTTGATTTAAATAAACTAATGGTACAAGAGTGTCCCGCAAGCGATACACAGGTACATCGTAAAACATCTCAATCTGATTAACTGCCTGTGCTTCTAGGCGTACTAGCTCTTGGATACTTGCTTGGGGAATAGCATAGCGATCGCTGCCACTGGTGACAATTAATGCGGGAATAATCGCCAAGGTCAGGGGAATCTTAATTTTGAATGTCGTTCCTTGTCCTTTCTGGCTATGAATTTCAATCGTGCCATTAATTTTATCAATATTACTCTTGACAATATCCATCCCAACTCCACGCCCAGAAAGATTTGTCACCTGTTCTGAAGAAGAGAAGCCGGGTAAGAAAATTAAGTTTATCGCTTCCGACTCACTCATAGATGCGGCTTCTACGGCACTCACTAAACCAAGTTGCTGCCCTCGCCTTTTGAGTTTTTCTAAATCCAGACCACGACCATCATCGCCAATTTCAATATTGACTTTGCCACTTTCATGAAAAGCTCTTAAAAATAGCCGCCCGACAGATGACTTTCCACAAGCAGTCCGCTCTGCTGGTAACTCAATGCCATGATCTATACAGTTGCGTACTAAGTGAGTCAAGGGGTCTTTAATCGCTTCAATAATGCTTTTATCCAGCTCAGTATCTATTCCCTCCATGTCAACCTTAACTTGTTTACCGGAAGCGATCGCCAAATCGCGCGTTACACGAGGAAACTTTTGCCAAATGGTACTAATTGATTGCAGCCGAGTTTTCACGATCTCTTCCTGCAACTGGGATGTCAGAAGACTAAGGTGTTGGCAAGTAGCAGTAAAGCTACTATCCTTAAACTTGTTACTAAATCCAATCACCTGATTACGGGTTAAAACGAGTTCACCCACTAGGTTCATTACCTGATCTAGCAGGTTAACATTAACTCGGATCTGAGAAGATTCTGATGCTCTCAAGGTTAAGATTTCAGGGAATTCGTGAGGGAAATACGTAGTATCAATATTGGTCTGCGACCCTTGCAGATTAGCAGCAGATGTGATGGTCGGCTGCTCAGTTAACTGCAATTGAGTTAAAGTCGTAATCAGTGCTGAATAATCGCGATCGCCTTCATATCTGGTTGCTTCAATTTGGGACAGAATCTGCCGAATGCCGTCAAGTATTTGCAGTAAAGTATTGATGACCGTGGGGGTAATTGCTAGCTGGCGATCGCGTAAAGACGAGAGCAAATTTTCTCCAGCATGAGCAAGTGATTCCAATTTGGGAAACGGTAAAAAGCCGCAGTTTCCTTTAATTGTGTGGAGTGATCGATAAATGCGAACTACAGCTTCTCCTTGTTCTGATACTTTATCGAGACAAATAATATCTTGTTCAATTTGATTCAGATTTTCATAGCTTTCAATTAGGAATGCTTCTATATCATCGTTAATTTCAGTTAGCTCCATTACCTTTTCTGTGAAAAATTAGACCCTTTGTGTTCATGGTAATTTAATGGTAATTTAATGGTAATTTAATTGAAAATTTCAGCAATATACGGCTTTCAAATAATGTTTAGATGTTTCATGCTGAAAAGATAATGTTATTTTAATGGTAAAGTAATAAATATGCAATGTCCTTGTTGCTATTCAACTCAAACTTTCAAGAATGGTTTTCGCAAAGGCAGACAATGTTACAAATGTAAACAATGTGGTCGTCAGTTCCTCGAATCTTACCAAGCTTGGTGCTACTCAAACGATGTCAAGCAATTGTGTCTCAAGATGCATCTTAAAGGCATGAGTCTGCGAGAAATCGAGCGGGCGACAGATATTCACCACACGACAATTTTGCATTGGCTTCGTAAAGCCAAGCTTGACTTAGATGAAATTGCAAATACTTAACTAAAGTTTAGTTACACCTTATACCATTAACCTTTCAGCAGATGAATTTTAAATGTTTTTAACTTAAGCAACTAAATTTAAATATTTTTTTATGGTATAAAGATTATTTGATTAATATTTATTTAACTGATATCAAGATATCAATCAACAATTCTTGAGCTAAAACACAAAAGGGCAGAGATAATGACATTGGTTTTGATTATTGATGATGCAGCCTTTTCTCGCAGAATGATCCGAAAGTATTTGCAAGTTGATGGTTACGAAATTATAGAAGCAACTAATGGGCGTGAAGGATTAGAATTAGTTCACCAGCGCAAACCAAATTGTGTATTAGCGGATCTACTCATGCCAGACATGAATGGGTTTGAATTTCTGCAAGCTTTACAAGATGAAGAATTAAAAATTCCCACAATTATCATCTCAGCCGATATCCAAGAAGGGGCACGCAATCAAAGTTATAGCCTTGGGGCTATTAACTTTATTAATAAACCACCAAAAGAAAATGAATTGCGAAAGGCAGTCCAGCAAGTTCTTAATACTAAGGAATAAGTTTTGATGAATATAACAGCAGAACAACTGGATGCACTTCAAGAGTTGATTAATATTGGAATTGGTCGAGCCGCAAGTCTACTGAATGAGATGGTAGACTCTCACATTGGTCTCAAAATTCCATTTGTGAAAGTATTAACTGCTGCTGAAGCCTATCAGGAATTAGCAACACGATTTCATGATGATAGCTTGGCATCTGTAAGACTAGGCTTTACAGGTTCTTTTTCTGGTGCTGCTGGCTTGATTTTTCCTACTGACAGTGCATCATCACTAGTTGCAGTGCTTACAGGTGAAGAGCCAGGTTCTGCTGATCTAGATGCGGTGAAAATTGGCACTCTGAGCGAAATTGGTAACATTGTCATCAATGGGGTGATGGGTTCGCTTAGTAATGTGCTAAAGCAGCATGTGAATTATACATTACCTGTTTACTTAGAAGATACAATTAAAAACTTATTATTATCTACTTATGAAAGCGATTCCAAAATATTGCTAGCACAAGCTCGATTCATAATTGAACAGCTAGAAATTATTGGGGATATTATTTTAATCTTTCACGTAGGTACATTTGATGCGCTTATCAATGCAATTAATGATGAAATTGCAATCATGTAATCTAGAAAACTTCCTAACCTATATAGATAAAACTATTTAAATCTTCTGCTCAAATCCTGACGATGAAATAATGAATATCATAGAAAAAGCTCATGAACAATTTAGCCTTTTAGATAAAATTCCTTTAGGAGCTTTCGTTCTACAGTCAGATTACATTGTTTTATTCTGGAACTGCTGCTTGGAGGAATGGACAAAAATTTCCCGAAGTAAAATTTTAGGAAATTCAATTCTTGAATATTTTCCTCATTTAAATCAGTCTCGTTATAGTAGTCGCTTAGAGCAAATTTTTCAAGGCGGCCCTCCTGCAATCTTTTCTTCTCAATTGCATAAATATGTTATTCCTATACCGCTATCTCAAAATAAATATCGTATTCAGCAGACAACTGTAACTGCTGTGCCTGCAATGGACGGAAATAGGTTTTATGCCCTTTTCTCAATTGAGGATTTCACAGATTTAACTTTTCGAGTTCAGGAATATAAAAACTTACGAGATCAAGCACTAGCAGTAGCGGAAGAACGCCAGAAAGCCCAAGAAGCTGCTGAAGTAGCAAACCGCATCAAAGATGAATTTTTGGCAATTGTTTCTCATGAACTTCGTTCCCCTCTTAATCCAATTTTGGGTTGGGCAAAGCTACTGAAAAACCGCTCATTAAACGAAGCTACTACTGTGCGTGCCCTTGAGACAATCGAACGCAATGCTGTACTCCAGGCTCAGTTGATTGAAGACCTGTTGGATATCTCCCGCATTCTTCGAGGCAAGCTAGCACTTAATTTAGAAACTGTTGATCTTGCTTTTATTATTGAAGCTGCCTTAGAGACAGTGCATTTGGCAGCAGAAGCAAAGTCTATTCAAATTAATCTTGATCTAGATATAAAAATTGGACAAGTTAAAGGTGATGGTAGTCGTCTTCAACAAGTTGTTTGGAATTTACTCTCTAACGCCATTAAATTCACACCAGCCGGTGGAAAAGTCGAAGTCTACTTAGAACAGATTGATTCTCAGATACAACTCAGAATCATTGATACGGGTAAAGGTATTAATCCTGATTTTCTGCCACACGTATTCGAGTATTTCCGTCAGGCAGATAGTAGTACAAGCCGAAGTTATGGCGGATTAGGACTTGGTTTGGCGATTGTGCGCCAACTTGTCGAGTTGCATGGTGGTAGAGTTTGGGCACAAAGCCCTGGTGAGGGACAAGGCGCGACATTTACAGTTTGCCTACCAATGCTTCAACAGAGTCTAGAATTCAAAATTGAAGATCAGAATATCTCTGACGATTCCTATCCATTCTGTATGCTCCATGCTCCACTAGAAGGGGTACGCTTGTTAATTGTGGATGATGATGCTGATACCCGTGAGTTTCTTGCCTTCCTATTGGAAGAAAACGGAGCAATCGTGATGAGCGCAGCATCCGCCAACGAAGCACTCGCTCTAATTGCACAGTCAAAACCAGACCTACTGTTGAGCGATTTGGGTATGCCAGAAGTTGATGGCTACGCTTTAATCAAAAAATTACGAGCAATGCCTGCTAATCAAGGTGGACAGATTCCCGCTATCGCTCTAACTGCTTACGCCGCAGAAACTACACAAAAACAGGTTTTAACCGCTGGATTTCAACTTCATATCACTAAACCAGCCGACCCCTCAAAATTAGTAGCTGCAATTGCAGCACTTGTTGAGGACTAACTGCTTAATCAAAAGATTTTCTGGATATATTGTTAAGATACGTAAACAGCTAGTGATCCTTACAGCAGCAAGCGATGCCTTCTCTACGAGACGCTACGCGAACGGCGGCAAGCTACGCAACGTGGGTAAGTTATCCAAGTTTAAGGGAAAAGTTGCCTGGGAGTAGTATTTATATGGACTTGCGTCTATGTTCTTCTCCCATTTTTGTTACTATGTCCATTTTCTTTCTCCAAAAAAAGTGATCGCTGGATTAATGCCTTAACGAAGTTTTAGGTATTTCAGCTTACAACTTGTCCAACTTCTCCTGACAAAAGCTGTCCAAAATCTTCTTCAAGTCACAAATTGCCAAAATTGTTTAGCGGATTATCTCGTCGCCGTGTTCTGATTCTAAGACCCTCAACAATTTCTCTTCCAACGCCGTCAAATAAGCCCGATTCAGCTTTCCCAACGACTCCAAAAACCTCTGCACCGATTCCTCCAGCCCACTCGAATACACCCGATTGATGCGATCGCAAATCTCCCACATCTGCTCACACTCGGAAGGCAGGTAGTTGTAAGATTTGAGGTGCTGCAAACCAACCGTGTACTCGCTATCCCACATTCTCACAGTGCAGCTAAAATTATTCGCTTGGCTTACGATACCCCAGCAGCCACCCTTGCCCCTGAGTTCGGGGTTGTCTTTGGCTAAGATTTGGCATACCTCGCCTAATTGATAGGTGTTAGGTGCTTGAGTACGTTCCATTATTCGCTGCACCGCATCTTTGACGATGCGATGAGATGGTACTTTCCCATTAGCAGACTCTACAGCTTGCTCCCATGCTTCGGGCTGAATATCCGGGTCAAGCTTGGACAGTGGCCTGATTTGCCACTCATTCGTCGGCAAAATGTGATCGGAACGATCACATTTTTGCTCTAAGTTATCAAATATTACTGCTGCATCCATTAGAAGATAAGACTGACGACGATTATGGCCAAAGCGATCGCGGCAATACTCCTCAAAGGTTTTGTGAGTAGAGCGATATAACTTGCGATCGCGTAATTCCATTAATGCTTTACCCGCCTCAAAGAAAGCCCTCTCCACTTTCCTCTCTAGGTGCAGGCGATCGCTAATTTCTTGCTCGGTTAATTCGGGAACTTCAACAGCAGTAACGGTGATTGTTGCTGAGGCTGGGTCTTCTTGCTGAGAGATATCCTCTTCTGCAAGGTCATTTGATAATGTGCTGTCATCAGATGCGGCAGGGGTAGCTTTGTTGCGTCTTCTAGAAGGTGGTTGGTTCATACTTCCACCTCCTTTAATCCGATGCTACTTGCTTTAAGTTGATGGCAACGTAAATGTTGGATGTAACTGGCAACTGTTTAGACTTAGCCTGCCGCAGGCATTGCTTATTGAGAGACGGTGAAAGCATAGCAAGAAGATGAACGCATTCATAATTCAGCATCTTCTTCAGGCTCTACAGCTTCATAAAGGTCTTTTGGCTCACAATTTAGTAACTCACAAAGTTTTGCAACTCGAACGAACATTTTGACTCCATCACGGCTTTTTTCCCAGTTGCGAACCGTCGAGACATCAAGCCCCAGCGCCTCCGCTATCTGCCTTTGAGTCAAATTCTTTTCCTCTCTGAGTTTTGCAATCCTAGACACGTAAATTTCTCCCATGCACTAATTCATAGCATTATCTTACCATGACTTTCTTCATGTGAACTAGTTGACAGCGTGAACTTTTTCACGCATAATAAATATAGAAAAAGCGCCCCCGACTGCGAATCTAGAGCGCTTTCTCTGTCCCTAATAATAAGGAAACTTCATTATGACCCATGTAAGGTATACACAACAAGCCCTCTCCCGCTATAATCTCCCCCGCCTCAAAAGAATCGCCATTGAATTAGGCGTTACACCCGCCGGGGACAAAAGAGCGACTGAAACCTGGGTAAACGCAATCATCACCCACCAATCCACCCAGCTTCAAAAGGTTGACAACCAAGCCATAGCCCAAGCCGAACTCGACAGCTACATTGCTGACCAAGCCCAAGTTGTAGCTCCCGAACTCCTCACAATAGTCGAAATCTCGTTTGACCATCACGAATATTACGCTGGTAATCAACTCATAGCCAGCATCAGCCATGACGACAACCATTTAACGCAACACTGGGTAGTCATGGTCAACGGTAAAGAAGTATTTCGTGCCAATACTTTAATGCGTTGCGATCGCTTCATCTGCACTCACTATAAAGACGGTACACTGCCAGTGCAGGAAGAAGAAGCAACACCCCCCACGACCGAAAACCAAATCATGGTGCATATCTTCAACGAGTGCCAGAATTATGGGTTTGAAATTCTCGATGATGGCATTTACAACAACAATGGCGTGAAACTGGGGCAAGTCGGCTGCACTGACGGGAACTGGTGGGTGATTCTGGGTTATTCAGGTCGGCAGCAGTATTCTAACTCGGTCTATGATGCAGTGCGTAGGCTTTGCCCGTCGCAGACATCGCTGTCGATGGTGGATGTGTCTTGTGATAGTAAATCCATTTTTGATGAATATTTTTTAGAGCAACCGTTAGAGCAGCTAACTGGCAATAAATTGCAACGGCTGCTGGAAAAAGCGGAGTTAGTAACAGCGTAATTCAGTAGTCAGAATCCAGGAGTCAGGAGTCAGTAAAAAAACAAAGAGTAGGGTGCAGGAGTTAATAAAATCTGACTTCCTTTCTCCTCTTTTTCCCACCTCTTCCCGAAATTCTGACTTCTGAATTCTGGCTCCTGAATTCTTCTCTCATTTTCCCTTCATTCACCAATCCCCAATTAAATCTATGAAACCCACAATATCCATTCCCCAACACTGGGACTACCCTCGCTTTACTTTGGAACAGCGTACAGAACAAGGCACGATTCTCGGACTTTACTACTACCCATCGGGTACAGAGTTGGCTGAACAATTTGATGATGGTTGGCGTTATGCTCTGATGCCTAACAAGAATTCTGATGAAATATTGTACTTGAAAGAGGATCAAATTAAACCGCTCACACCAGAAGAATTATTTCAGCAAATTACCGCAGAGATTGACTTTTATCAACAGCAGATAAACATTCTCAACCGACAGTTAACTGTATTAACTCAAGGTGCAAACAATGGCTAATTCTACAGATAACTTTGAGGCTAGAGCCAAGCACTTGCTGCGTTTACTTCAACTTTGCGGTGGCTGTGTTCCATTGCACCGTTTGCAATTCCAATTCTCCGATTCAGTCATTCAAACCCTGCTGGATAAAGAACTGGTGCAAGTACAGAACACGGGACGCGGCTTTTTGTTGGAAATTGCCGAGGATTTTTAAGTTATTAATCCCAGAGGATACAATCATGAAACTTTACGCTAATAGCATTCCACAGACTTTACCCGATTGGGCAACCGTCGTTACAAAGAGTGCAGATTTATTTGAGGTCGAAATCAACGATGAACACCCTGATTTTCAATCTCTGCTTGAAGAGTTAGAAACGGAGATTGAGCCAGGAATTATGGGGGTGAAAGCAGAAGATTTATGTTCCAGGCTTGGCATTGAAATGTCTAACCCAAATCTGCACTACTTAGTTGAACAAGCGCAAACCCTGATATCTGAAATTGCTGCACACCCAGATTACAAACAACTACTGAACGAGGGATATCAACCTGATTTAAACATTGCCGATGCTCAAACTGCGCTCACCTATCTGCAATGGGAGTTAGCTCGGAATCAAGAGGTTTCTAATTAGTACAAAAGCAATCGTCTGAATGTAGCCAATATTCAGACGATTGCTACTACGGTAAGTTAATTCCCACTACAGAATTCTCATTATTACACACAGACTACCAATCAATGAAACTTAACCGAGGTGAAACATGATTGCTGAAATAAAACTAGGTTTATGCAACCCACCTGAACCCATTTATTTATATGTTAATCAGGGCGAGGTAGATGGAGAATCTTACGTTTGGTACAAATTAAATATCAGCCAGAATAAGAAAATTCCTGTTACCCAAAGAGCATTAACTGGATACTTGTTAGAACTACGATTGACAACTAAAGAATTCCAAGGTAAAGACAACCTGAAATTGGATATTCTCATAAGTGCTGATGAACTTTATGTTATCAGGACTGGTATTGAAACCAATTTTACCAAAAGCTTTCTCCTAGCCGCTTCTTTAGTCCAAGATTTTGATAAACCACTGATTATTGCTGCTACTGCTGGTGAAAAAAATACGGTTTTCTGTAATCTTTATGATGCAGTAACTAAAAGCAGAATTGAAAGAGAATGGAATAAAAATGCTGATTGTGCAACTATCATTCGTGACATTCAAATTTTATTAGGTGGCACATCTTCAACTATCCCATCTATAGCAGAAACCCCAGTTGCTCCAGCAAAACTCAGTGTAGTCCCTCAACCAGTACATCCCCAAGACTTACGAATCAAAAATATCCGCACTTTGCTTGATTATCCACTTGATTTGGTCAAAGAGTGGTTGCAATTCCAGGATGTTGACCGCCCAAGTTTACTTAATATTAACCAAATTAATGAACTAATCAAAACCATGTGTTTGGCTTGGGCTTCAAACAAGTGTGAATATCCTAATCATGCCGAGTCTTCGTATCAAAAGCAGGTTGTTGATGCTGTTGCTAGCGGTGCAGATGAGTTAACTGCAATCAGCGCATGGATGAAACAGGTGCAAGCTACAAAAGCCGGAGCGGTGTAAATCAGAAGTCAGGGTTCAGAAGAAGTTTTATTTCTGAATCCTGAATTAATCAAACAGGAATTACCCATGAAAGTCATCGTTACAGTAGTCGAAAAAATTACTAGTGAAGCCCATATTGATATCCCTGATGGGCTAAATAAATCAGCAATCAAGCAGCACATAGTAGACCGCTACAACGCTGGAGAAATGGTCACAGACATGAACATTTTTCAAATTGACTTTGAATTTATTAGCGCTCGGATTGTACAAGGACAGGCAGACACCAATTCTATCTCTTCAGAGAAGGAGGTAATCGGATGAATATCAAATGGAGTGATGAAGAATTAGCAATTATTGAGGCAAAAGCTGAAGTATATACAATCAAACAAATAGCCTCAAGTTTAAAAAGGCGAGGATATCAACGCACACCGATTGCAATTTATCTGAAATTAAATAGCTTAGGTTATTCCGCACGTCCCACTCTTGATAACTATTCTTGTAAAGAAATTGCCCAAGTTCTTCAATTGAATTTCTCAACTGTCACAAGGTGGGTAAAAAGAGGATGGCTCAAAGCTACAAGACGCTCTGCAAGACATTACCAAATTCGGAGATGGCATCTAAAACAGTTTTTTGACAATCCCCCACAATCAATTAAAAAACGTATTGCTGCTCTCGATACCGAAGCCATTAATTACTTATTGGGGAGAAAAGCATGATTGACCACATTAATGCACTTCAAACAAGCTGGTATCTCTCTCCACCTTGGCGCGAAACAATTCCACCGATTGCAGTTAATTTACTGGAGAGAGTTTTTCTCCGCACAACAAGAACATTCGGTTACTGCTGTGGGATGCAATGGAAACACGAATGTTGGATTTATTCAATTGATTGCCGTAATGAAATACTCCATGCCACACAGAACCAAATCATCGGAACTGGAGAATTAGAAGTCATCAAAGTGCAAAAACCTGCCTTCGTTCTGGGCGAAAAAGTGATTCTTTGTTCTCACGACAAAGGAACAAAGCAACGGCTGATTTTGGGGATTGCGCTGGTGCATAATTCTTGGTTTTACCTTGTTGAATTGATGTCACCAACGTTAATTAAGATACCGACTATATCGAATCGTTTCTCATTAGTTGGTGAGAAAAGTTTGGTGCGGGTAAATCTTTAATTTTCTCTAATCACACAACTAAAGTTATGTCACAAATTGAAATCGTCGAAATCATCGGACAGATAAAACAAGAGATTGAAGTTGACGCTAATGGTCAAGCGAAAGCTAGCCTTCGGGCAACTGCAAGGCTTGCTGGGGTTAGTGATAAAGCTATCGGGAAAGCATTAGAGAGCGCGAACCTGGAACCCTCTAAACTGGCTCAAATGCTTATGCAGCAAAGCTTTGATGCCGCGAACCTAACCGACTGGAGAACCAGTGGTATTCCCGACACTGCGATCGCAATTATCTTAGAGTACTACGCTTACGAAGCTGGTAGATACTGCACTAAACAAGCCAGATTGGTATGCCGTTCATTCAACACCATCGGCATTCGTGCGTGGATTCAAGATAAATTGGGCTGGAATAAACCTACTAATCCTTCCGAAACAGCGATGACACAAATACAGTTACTCGCTGCGATCGCCCAACAGATGGCACAGCAAGAACAATATTTATTGGAGCAACAACAGCAACAAACTCAAATCTTGGCGAGACTCAAAGCAGTTGAAGTTGAGCAGGACAGAGTGAATACACCATGCGGTCATAAATATAGTGTTGTTGGTTTCGCTAATCTTCAAGGTTTAGAAATATCGGTTAAAGAAGCGGGTTCTAAAGGTAGAAAGGCAAGTGCATTGTGCCGTAAGCAAGGAATAGAAATAGAACGCATTCATGACCCACGTTTTGGAAAAGTTGGTTTGTATCCAGAAAGTGTGTTGATTGAGGTTTTCTCTACTGGTCAAAACTAACAGCAATTGTCTTCAGAATACTTTCTTTAATTGGAGAAAAGTACCATGCAACAACTCAATTTATTTGCTGAATCAACCCCAGTCTTACCAGTCACTTATTACCCCGATTTCTTAAGCTTTGAACAAGCCAATGAACTTTACCAACACTGTTTGAAACTGGAGTGGCAGCAGAACCAAATCAGGATCGCGGGTAAAACAATGCCTGTCCCCCGCCTGGAATGCCTGTACGGTGATAAAGGCTGTGACTATCTTTACTCAAACAGCGTATTTTTGAAACCCCTGACTTGGACAGAAAAACTCGCTTACTTGCGGGACAGAATCACTGCGCTAACTGGTTACAAATTCCGTATCGTCATCGGAAATCAATACCGCAGTGGACAGGATTCGATTGGTTGGCACGCAGACAACGAACGATCGATGGGATCTAACCCTGCAATGGGAGCAATGCGATTTTGTGAGGTGCTTAAAATTAAGGTTCTAAATCACCTATTTAAGGGTGCGATCGCAGCCAAATAACTGTTTTTATTGAGAATATAGCTCTGTAACTGAGAATTAAAGTGGGATCTAACAAAATCGCATCGCTCCCCCCTGCAATCGCATCGGTAAGCCTGGGTTCATGTCGCAAATTCCAAATCAAACCGAGAAATGGCAAATTCACTGACTTCTGGCTGGAACACGGCAGTTTGCTTGTGATGCACTCCGGTTGTCAGTCCACTCATCTGCACCAGGTTCCTAAAACCAACAAAGTCGTTAGTACCCGAATTAATTTGACCTTCCGACCACACACGGGAGGCGGGAGATAACGCTGTAGCTGGCTATTGAGGATTTCATAGCCAGCACAAGCTCTTCACTTCAATTTTAATCGGCGGCATGGGTGCAATGCCGCTTCATTTCCATGCGTCAAAAAACAGAGGAAATATGCGTATAATCGAATCTGATTCTCACTTCAAACATTTACAAGAATGGCGAGGCAGCGGAGTTGACGAAGAAATCATTGCTCTGAATGTGCGATCGCTGTCTGGGACTTTACCCTACGAATACTTGCTCTACAGTCCTAAAATCTCCCGCCGCAATGATGGACGATTACGCGATCGCGATTTGAAGAAATACCAGCACATTGAGTTAGGCGGCTGGTGGTGCAATGGCGTTGACCCTCTCAACAACTACGTTCTGATGATGTGGGGCTGTTTCAAACCCGACCATCCCCGAAGAGATCGCCAGAAGATCCACAAGTTCATCAAGTACGAGCATCCATTTCGAGAAGAGACACGCGCTTTCTTCCTCTTAGTCCCGAATCGTATTTGGGTGAAAGTCTCTAACCGTAGTGGCATTCCCATCACCGAAGAAGACTTGCAGCACCCTGGCGGTTTCTGGCACTGGGTATGGAAGCATAATGTACCAGTGACAATCGTGGAAGGTGTCAAGAAAGCGGGGGCATTGTTGACTGCGGGTTATGCAGCGATCGCAATTCCTGGTGTTAACGCTGGATACCGCACACCTACTGATGAATATGGTACAGCGAATGGTAAACCATACCTCATCCCCGACCTCAAACACTTTGCAACAGAGGGGAGGCAGGTTAACATCTGCTTTGACCAGGACAATAAACCTGAGACAGTCCAGCGAGTCAGAACCGCCATCAGCCGCATGGGACGGCTGCTTGTAAATGAGGGTTGTTCGCTGCGGGTGATTGATTTACCATTGAGGGCAGAAAAAGGGGTTGATGATTTTATTGTTGCCAAAGGGCGGGAAGCTTTTGACGCACTCTACAATACGGCTGTTGCACTGGAATTATGGGAGATTAAGCTGTTTACTCTGCTGACTTACCCGCCTGCGATCGCACTTAACCAACGATTTCTCGGTCAGCTTCTCGTACCCGTTGGCGAAAAACTGATTATCCTCAAGGCTCCCAAAGGTACTGGTAAAACCGAATGGCTTGCAACTGAAGTGGCAAAAGCACATGACCTTGGGCGAAGGGTACTAATCATCACCCATCGGATTCAACTGGGCGAGGCACTGTGTAATCGCTTCGGTGTTAACTATGTTACTGAAGTCCGCACCAATGAAACAGGCACATTGTTGGGATATGGGGTGTGCGTCGATTCGCTGCATCAAGAAAGTCAGGCGCGATTCAACCCCAATGACTGGGCGAACGATGTAATTATTATTGATGAATGCGACCAAGTATTCTGGCATCTTCTCAACTCTGGTACTGAAGTGCAAAAGCGTCGGGTATCTGTTCTCAAAAACCTCAAGCAGTTAGTGCAGAATGTTTTGGGCAGCAGTCAGGGAAAGATTTACCTATCTAGTGCTGATGTTTCCGACACAGATGTGAAGTATGTTTTATCACTTGCTGGTGAATATCGTGTCAATCCCTTCGTCATCGTCAACAACTATCGCCATGTCGCTGGAAACTGTTACAACTACTCTGGCAGTAACCCGAAGAATTTGATTGCAGCATTGGATAAGGCGATTCCCAAAGAAGGGCATCATCTATTGTGCTGCTCTGCTCAAAAGGCTAAATCTAAGTGGGGAACCCAGGCACTTGAAGAACGGTTCCGTCGTAAATACCCAGAATTGCGAATCCTGCGGATTGACAGCGAATCCGTTGCTGACCCATCACATCCGGCGTTTGGTTGTATCGCTCACCTGAATGAAATTCTTACCCAGTATGATTTGGTTATCGCTTCTCCCAGCCTGGAAACTGGGGTATCCATCGACATTCGAGGACATTTTGATGGTGTTTGGGGGATTTTTCAGGGAGTCCAGCCGGTTAACTCTGTGCGGCAGATGTTGGCGCGGCTACGGGAAACAGTTGACCGCCACATTTGGGTGAGAGAATGGGGGATGTCGGTTGTGGGTAATGGTTCCACTACCATTGGAGGATTGCTCAGAAGTCAGCACGTCGCAACACAAGCGAACATTGCGCTGTTGTCGGCGGCGGATAATGATGATTACAGCTACGTTGACCAGAATTTTCAGCCAGAGTCATTGCAGACTTGGGGTAAGCGTGGTTCTGTGATTAACGTTGAAATGCGGCGTTATCGAGAATCGGTGCTTGCGGGTTTGGTCGAGGATGGATACACCGTTATTGATGCTGACGATGTTGATGATGAGAGTGGGGCTGTAATTGAGTCGGTTAAAGCCGCGTCTGTTGAATTGTATGCTGCGGAGTGTGAAGCGATCGCGCAAGCTGATGAACTCTCTGGGGCTGAACTGAAAAAACTGCAAGATAAACGTGCCAAAACCAAAACTGAACGACACCAGCAGCGCAAGGCGGAATTGTCTCGCCGTTACGAAATTGATGTAACCCCTGATTTGGTCGAGAAAGATGACGACGGGTGGTATCCTCAACTGAGAATGCACTACTATTTGACGCTGGGGCGAGAGTTTTTGACCAACCGTGATGCGAAACGGGCAGCAGCGCAGTTAGAGGTGGGAGAGAATTCGATTTGGAAGCCGGATTTTAACAAGGGGCAGCTATTGCCTGCTGTTTTGTTACTGGAAAATCTGAATCTGTTGCAGTTTCTCACGCCAGACGTTCAGTTGCGGGGGTCTGATGAGAAGATGCTGGAGTTTAAGGCACTGGCTGTAACGCATCGGCACGTTATCAAAAATTACCTGAATGTTTCTATTTCTGAAAAACTGACCCCGGTGGTGATCGCACAGAAACTACTTGCCAAGATTGATTTGAAGTTGGATTACGTTGGCCGGTTGGGTAAGCGTGAAAATCGGGAGTGCGTTTATCGGTTTGTTGCCCCTGATGATCAGCGTAATTCAATTTTTGGGCAGTGGTTAAATCGGGATGAAGCGTTTTCAAGGGAATCGGTGTCAGTCACGAATAATATAAGTACAACTACACCAGTAACTGACACAACATCACTCAGTGACACAGCACCACATACCCCAGAAAATATCGCGATTCTTGGATGGAAGGGGCTGATGGTGAAAATGCAGCTTGGGCTAAATAGCGCTGGTTCCTTCTACAGTGAGTTAGTCTCAAAAGTTGGCGAGGCTGTTGGAGTTGCTGATGGGGAGCCTTACTGGAACGCATACCTGGGGCAGTGGCAGGTTTGGGTTAAGTTTGGGAGCGAGTGTAGGTCTGTGGTGTGCGATTGGTTGGTGGTGTAGGCCACAGTAGTTCACTGTTCCATCAAAATAGTTACTGTGAGTCGGTTATTTTGTATGGAGTTTTGTCAGCATGAAACAATTCTTTGTCCTAAGTGAGAATGCGGTTGACCAGCCCAGCAAATATGTGATATCACGGTATCGCATGTGATAAATACTTAATTAAAATTTACTAAAAGTAGTTTTTAGTACAAGTTTATACTGATGTAGGCATCGCTCATTTTTATCCAATCTCATCAAATCTGCTCCTTTATTGACTTACTTTTTTGCCGTTTGCCAAAAACAAGCGTGTAAAATCATAGGTTTGCTCTATCTCAATACCGATAAATAGGCGAAGTATTCTAACTTACAACAGGATAATTATTAATGAGCAAACATAAATACATATCGATTCATGGTTCCTCTACTGATAATCTCGCACAAGTAGGCTTATCAAATAACGTGAGCAACGATACGTTAGTATCATCAATTTTGCCAACTATAATTGACTTTGCCTCTAGCACTGGATTTCGCCAAGCAACTACAGTAGCTTTTGGGAACAACTTCAACACCAAAAAGCTAGAGGCATTACATCATCAATGGGCAGCAGGTAACTTTTCTCAATTCCCCACCATAAAAATTCTCTCAGCTAGTGACTTAGGGGGAGCAAGAGCTGCTTTTGCCCAAATCACGAATACAATCTATATCTCAGCAGATTTTGTCGCCGAAAAAGCCAATAATCCTAGTTTATTTAAAGATGTTCTTTTAGAAGAGATTGGTCATTTTATTGATGCCAAAATTAATACAATTGATACCCAAGGTGACGAAGGCAAAATCTTTGCCAAATTAGTACAAGGGCGTGCTGTCAGTGAGCAAGAATTACAACAATTCCAGCAAGCTAATGATGCTATTAGTATTAAAGTCAATGGTAAAACATTAGCGGCAGAAGCAGATATAGATCCCGCCAGCAACCTGCAATTTTTACCTGCTAAAGTAGATGCTCTATTTGACAAAATTAAATCCATCATCAATGATAATATTCCCTCTACTGGTGACTTGCCACTAATAGGCAATAAACTAGACCTGAAAGCTAGTATCAATACTTTTATTGATGATGTTAAAAATAAAGTTGTGACTGAATTGGGCAAAGGTCAAGAAAATACCGTTGCAGCCATTCAGCAAGCACTATTTAACGCTTTAAGTAGCACGAATTTACTGTTAGATTCTGACGATCCAGATAGTGTAGTTACTATTAATGATATTCAGGTCATCCAGGATAATAGCAGTATTGCCTTCAAACTCAACATTGGTACAGTTGCTCACCCTAATATTTCCCTAGATAAAAACCTCGGTCTACCCAATTTAGGTTTAGATGTTAGCGGTGGATTGAGCGCTGATTTAGACATTAGTTTGGGTGTAGGTTTTGGGGTAGACAATTTCAGCAATGACCAAAATGCCATCTTTTTAGACACTTCAGTTGCTAAGGAATTTCAAGCTCATTTTCAGGGTAAATTAGTTGATGGGAGTAATAACCCTCTTACTCTTGATGGGACTTTAGGGTTTCTTCACATTGAGGCTACCGACCAGGGAAGTGCGCTGACGGCTGATTTTGCGGCTGACCTCAAAGGCGGTGATGCTCAAGGTAAAATCCGCTTCAACAATCTCGACACCATAGACATTGATGCTGACGCACTTACTGTTGATGCAGACCTGAAGTTATTTATAGATACAGGTATCAGCGACTCCAACACTGGTGAATCGCTTAACGGCCCACTGCCTAGTATTACAGCCAATTTTGACTTACTAGATTTGCAGTTTAATAGTGATAACCCCAGCGTTCCAGCACCAATTGTCAAGTTTACCGATGCAAAACTGAATTTTGGTTCCTTAGTTAGTGGGTTTTTCAAGTCAGTATTTACAGACTTGCAAACAATCACCAACCCCTTCAAACCCATTATCAATACCCTAACAACCCCATTGCCAGTAATTAGGGCTTCCTTGTTAGATATTGCTGAGAAGGTTGTCAACAGTGGGCTGTTTGGTTCCGGCACGATTGACCCAGAAACTTTTGAATTTGTCAAAATTGCAGTCAAAATTGTCAATGTTATTGACAGTTTCCCTACAAGTGCAGATAGCCTGTTTTTAGATTTAGGAGACTTTGACCTTACTGGTACAGATGTCCGCACGGATGATGTGAGTGACAACAGCAAAGTTACACCCAATATTACTAAATTTACAGACCCTCTAAATCAGGTATCCTCCTCTGGGAATGGAGATGTTACACCCTTTATTAATGCACTCATCGACCTCGTTACTAACATTCAAGATTCCTCTGTCTTTAAAGAATCAGCACAGTTTGTTGACAATAATCCAGCCTTAGCTGCTCAAAGTTTACAATCTCTGGCTGATGAAGATACAAACAGTATCAAGCAGCTATTTCCCATCTTGGCTGACCCCAGTTCTGTCTTTCAGATTTTGCTGGGTCAACAGGTAGATTTATTCCGCTACGATTCACCCACATTAGCCTTTAAATACACCTTTACACCTCCAACTATTCCTATCTTTGGGCCTTTGGGATTACAAATAAGTGGTGGTGTGAGCGCGGGTGCAGCAATCTCTGTAGGTTATGACACTCAAGGTTTAATCGACTTCCGTAAGGGAGGCTTTGCTGATGCTAGTAAGCTACTCAACGGCTTTTTTGCAGGTAGACCAATCAGCGATAAAGATGGTGATGGCGATCGCGATCACAACCTAACATTGGGTGGTGAGTTGGATGCCGCCGCCGCTTTAGACCTGGAGTTTATAAAAGCAGCCTTGGGTGGTGGGATTGGTCTGACTGTGTTCTTTGACTTGGGTAATTCTGACAACGATTACAAAATTCGTAGCAGTGATATCGCTAACGTTATTGACAATGGCGGTAATCCCTTTTGTCTGTTTAGTCCTAGTGGTGAGTTAGATGCAATTATCTTTGGCCAAATAACTCTAGATTTTGGCTTCTTCAGCTTTAGTAAACGCCTGAATCTAGCGACCATTAAGTTGGTTAGCTTTACTGCGGAAGACTTCGGTGGTAATCCTTGCGCGGGTGAGGAATCGGAACACTATAACGTTATTGATAAGCAACCCGATCCCGATTCACCTATAGCCAAGCAGTTAGCAGGGGCAGGGATTGTTGACCGCACGGGTACAGATAATAATGACATCATCATTGTTGAACACATCTCTGGTGGTGTGAATGATGATGGTAGCAGTGACGAGATAGTTGAGGTACAAGGTTTAGACCCGCAGCCGAAGCAGTATGCAAATGTCAAATTGGTCATTGTCAGTGCTGGCGAAGGGAATGATACCATCACTTTCATTAACAATGTAGAAGCCAATGGTCAAGTTACAGGTGGCGCAGGAGATGACAACATTACAACTGGTGAAGGTGATGACTTCCTCTTAGGTGGTGCTGGTAACGATACCCTCGATGGTGGAGAAGTTGGCTTGCTTGATAGCGAAGACAAAAATACAGCTGATTACAGCGATGCACCTAATGGGATTGTGGTCAACCTTACTCAAGGCAAAGTTAACAATGATGGCTACGGTACACAAGATATCCTGATTCATATTCAAAATATTGTTGGGTCAAGCAAAAACGACTCCATCACAGGCTCAGATGATGATAACGTCCTAGTAGGCGACCAAGGTAACGATACATTAATTGGTCTTGAGGGTGACGACGTGTTACTGAGTGGAGCCGGAGCCGACTATATCGATGGAGGAGATGATGAAGATACAATCACCTACATCGCATCTATGGCAGGAGTCTACGTCAATATCTCTAACAGTAATGTGGCTTTTGTTTCCCCCATAGATAAAGTTTTGAGTAGCTTGCCTAAAAATCGAGGGTTTGGAGGTGAAGCCAATGGTGACAAAATCTTTAATGTTGAAAATCTTCAAGGTTCAATCTATAACGATATTCTCGTCGCTGGCGATCAAGACGGTCATGTGTCCGGTTTGAATGGGGATGATATTCTCACTGCTGGCCCTGGAGATGATACTTTAGACGGCGGTACTGGTAATGACTGGGTTTCTTATATTCGTGCCACCCAGGGAGTTGAGGTACATCTAGTAGAGGAAGATGGCAATACTGATGGTGGTGCTTCTGGTGATAAATTGCTCTCTTTGCGAAATAAAGATGATGAGCCTTTAAGCATCAACTCCATAGAAAATCTGCAAGGCTCCAACTTTGCCGATACCTTAGAAGGTGATATTGGTAGTAACATTCTCCGAGGAGAAAGTGGTAATGATACCCTAAAAGGCAATGATGGTAACGATACTTTAATTGGTGGTGCAGGTGCTGACTTTTTGGATGGTGGAACAAGTATTGACTGGGCTGACTATAGTGAATCGCCAGGAGGGGTAAATGTCAGTCTGCTACCTGGTGCAGTAAATACGGGTGGTCATGGTCAAGGAGATACATTCGCTCAGACTGTTATTTCATCCACCGTTGAGAACTTACTGGGGTCTGATTTTGCCGATATTTTAACTGGAGATGCTGGTAATAATGACATCAATCCCGGTCTAAGTAACTTTGGTACTGATGTTGTTGATGGGGGTAGTGGAAGCGATCGCTTAATCATTGATTATTCCCGTAATGATTTCGGCACTGGTGTTATAGGCGGCTTCAGTAATTTTGCTAACCCCACTAACTCATTTTCTAGAGGTTCCGGTACTAATCCTCCCGTTCAAGATGCGGTTAATTTCAAAAATATCGAACGCTTGAAAGTTACAGGCACTAGCAAAGCGGATCAAATCTTTGGGGGTGCTGATGACGATGTAATTTTGGGCGGTGCGGGGAATGATATCATTGCTGGCGGTCGAGGTAGCAACGTAATTTTGGCAGATGATGGCAATGATTTTGTTAAAGATCAAAACGACGCAAATTTAGCGTTTTCTGGCACACCTGGCAATAGTTTCATTGTTTTGAACGGCGGCGCGGGAATTGATACGCTCTCAATTGATCTCTCAGGTAAAGCAGATAATATTACTCTAGTCAGCCTCAATCCTGGAGAAGAGAATCCCAATCAACTATTAACCTTATCAGATGGCAGTGTCATTACCCAATTTGAAGCTTTCCGAGACATTAAAACAGGTTTTGGCAAAGACCAACTGACTCAACTTGGCAAGTTAGATAACAACTTTAGTACAGGCGGTGGCAATGACACTATTAATTCTGGCCTGGGTCTTGATACAGTAGATGGCGGCAGTAGTAGTGGTGATGATGACCTGTTAATTGTCGATTACTCTGTTGGGGATGTTGGTTCAGGCATCCAGTCTTTCTTCAATGGCACTAATGGCGGCGAGATTTACCGCAATATAACTAGCAGTGGCAACACCCTACTAGATCGGGTGACTTTTAGTAATATTGAACGGTTGAACGTCATCGGCACGAGTAAAGCCGATCAACTTGTGGGTGGTAATGGAGCAGACACCCTCATCGGCAATGATGGAGATGACAGCTTGATTGGTAATAAAGGCAGTGATTCTTTATTTGGTAGTGCCAACAATGACATCTTAATTGGGGTAAAATTAGGAGTTTCTCCTGGCTCTGGTAACGAAATTGATAGCTTGACAGGTGGCACAGGGAAAGATGAATTCTGGCTAGGGGATGCAAGGGAGGTTTACTACGATGATGAAAATCCTCTAACATCTGGGTTTAATAACCAGGGACAGATTACCGATTTTAATCCCGATGAAGGCGACATCATTCAACTGCATGGTAAGTCTGGAGATTACATTCTCAAAGAGATACGCACTGGCACACAGATTTTCCTACGCGGTTCTAGAACTAGCGCGGATGAATTAATCGGCTTTGTCCAAGGATTTTCTAAATTTGACCTGAATGCTAGTTATGTTAGGTACGTCGATAGTAATACTGGTGCTGTTTCGGCTAATAGCGTTATGAGTTTGAAGGCTCTACCTGTAGAAACTAACGCTATCGAGTCTCTAACAGATAACATCACAGCGAATACCCTAAACCTAAACATAGCGGAAGCGCTTATACCAGCCTTTACTGTTACTCAAAATAGCGGTAACGGTTTTGGGTTACTAGATACTCTCACAGGTATAACCACTGGACTTTCTAACTTCAATGTCAAGCTAACTGGAGATACTAGAGCTTTTGGTACGTTCCAAAATGACCCCTTTGGCTTAGGTTCTGGGATAGTTTTAAGTACAGGCAAAGTCAAAGATTTGGCTGGTGGCAATACAGCTGACGGTGACTTTTCACCTGGTACTAGTGTTCCAATCCAGTTGACGAAGCTGCCTGGAGTAACAGGTGGTTCCCCTGCTGAGACGGCTGTTTATGTGGCAGACCTCTCCAATTTGGGATTTGATTTGAGTTCCTTAACTATTGGTGATGGTGGTGTTCTAGCAGGAAGCAATGGCAGATTTACTGGTTTCGACCTAGATGCAATTAAACTTAGTCACACCCTTGTAAATTCAGCAGCAGATGCTGCCAGCTTAGTTGGCTTAGATGTATTTGATTTTAGTCCGGCAGGAACTACCTTTATTCCAGGAGAGCAACGTCCACCAACGAATCCAACCAATGCAAATCTATTTGGGACTACCAATGGATATATCAACAATGCGATCGCAAAACTGACAAGTTTTGATGCTAACAGTACCATTGGCCCCACTGCAACAGGATTTGTCAGCTTGGGTGACACTGGCAAGGTAGGATTTGACCTCAAATCATCTATTGCTTCAGGACAACCCCTGTATCTTTACCTTGGGGAAGTTGGCGACAATGGAGAGGTAGCAGCAGGTGATATTTCTGTTTCCAATCGCTCTTTCGCTGGACTGAACGATCTCAGCACAGATTTTGGTACACCAGGGGCCGCCGATGACAACATCTCCATGCAAATCGACTTTGTGGCTGATGACACTGCACCACTGATTTACTTCCAGTTTGCTTTTGCCTCAGAGGAGTTTGTGGAATTTGGCGGTAGTGACTTTAATGACCTGTTCAGCCTGAAGTTGAACGGTTTGGATCTAGCTTTATTAAGCGACGATGAAGCAGTCACGATTAACAACTTGGCTCCCACTCCCTTTGGTTATCATCCAGACTTTATCTACAACCCCTCTGGAACAGGCCCAGCCACTGAACAAACTAGACTTGATGGTTATACCAAAGTTCTAACTTTCGCTGGCCCGACTATAACCAATGCCAAAAATAGCTTGATCCTTAATGTTAAAGATGTCCGCGATGGTTTGCTAGACTCTGCTATCTTCTTGAAGGCTGCTACTTTGGGGACGGTTGATCCTAATAATCTTCCCGGTAGTGTGAGGGTTGACACTGGTAAAGATTTGGTTGTTGCAGAAGGAGGCACAACAGATACTTTTACATTCGTGCTGAAGACCATTCCCAAAGATAACGTTACTGTTACTCTGACTCCAGATAAACAGCTTGATTTAGGCCAAGGGGCAAACAATCCAACGACTTTGACCTTTACACCTGGAAATGCCTTAATCGCGCAGACTGTTACTGTCAAAGCAGTGGACGATACTCTTGTTGAAGGAAATCACACAGGTATTATCTCTTTCAAGGTCAATAGTAGTGACTCTGCTTATAATGAACTGCCAATTTCTGACGTGAAGGTTGCTATTAGAGACAACGATGAGCCAGCACCTGTATTTGCAATTTCTTCAGCCTCAGCAACAGAAGGAAATCCTATTACTTTCACCATCACTCGTACAGGGGATGCTCAAATTGACCAAAGTATTACTCTCGCCACATCTATTGGTACAAGAGATACAGCTAGCGAACGTGATTTTAGAGCGAAAGCTGAAACTATTATCTTTAAACCGGGAGAAACTCAAAAAACCTTTACGGTTGAGACAATTCCAGACTCCTTATTTGAAGGAAATGAAACTTTCACTGTCGGTTTAAGCAAACCTACCAATGGTGCAATCATCAACCCTAATGGTACAGCCAAGGGGACTATTATTGATGCAGGTGCAATTATTACCCAGACTGATGGAAGTACCAAAGTTACTGAAGGTGGTGCAACTGACAGTTACTCTGTGGTACTTACTACCCAACCCACTGCTGATGTCATTATTACTATCAATAACGGCAGGCAAATTAGACCCAGTGTCAAAACTCTCACCTTCACCTCACGGAACTGGAATATAGCGCAAAATGTGACGGTAGTTGCAGTAGATGATGCAATTGTAGAAGGCAATCATGGCGACATCATCCAGAATACAGTGAGCAGCAGCGATGCTAAATATAACGGTATTGCAGACTCTATCAATGTGAGCATTACTGACAATGACCCCCTCTTAACAAGGAATACTGATAATGAGAAACTGTTAACCAAGAATGTTGACAATGATATCTTTACCATCAAAGGTAATAGTGACCAAGCAATACTGAAAGTTACTCTTACAGGGCACAATTCCAATTTCCTTAATGAATTGGGAGTATTTATTGTTGACGATGCTAATGGCAACATTAATGGTATTAAACCAGGTACAACAGGTTACGCCCAAGCAGCTTTAGAACGAGCTAAGATAATTTTCTCTACTATTGCCAACGCCCCTAACGGATTTGATGCCAACAATCTTACAAGTTTACTGAAATTGAATTCTGGCGATAGATTGAAATTCTATTTGGTAAAAAATAGTACTACTGATTCTGTGCGAACTGGAGCCACTTCTATTGCAGATATGTTATTTGCTGATGCTTCAACGCAAAAGATTACAGACTTGGGCGATGATGGGTTTTCTCTAGATTGGAAGGATGGATTCGGTAGTAGCACTACTGACTTTAAAGATTTGGTAGTAAAGATTCAATCTACAAATGAAACCTTACCTTTAGGCACAAATTTGCAAAGTCAGCCACAAGGCGAATTGATTGATTTGAGAGATGTAAGGCAACAGGTAAAAGCTGATTTTGTTGTCAACAGAGAAGCAGTTTTCAATAATTTCATCGGCTTCTATCAGGTAACTGATGAAACTGGTGGTATTGATACTAATAAAGATGGCAAAGCAGATATTTTTACTGGACAAACTGGTTATAGTGAAGCAGCAGTTCGTGGTCGTGTTGCAGGCATTGATCTGACAGTTAATAACCAAGGTACGGCGACTTACACAGGAACTTTCCAGCCTGGTTCGATTTTTGCACCATTTATTATTGCTAATGATAGACCTGATGCTTTACTTGATAGCAATCCCAATAATGATCCCGCCGTTTACTTCTCATTCTTGGGAGCTAACACTGATAAAGCGGATCACATTCGCTTGTTAGGGAATAACGTTTTTGGCTTTGAGGATGTAGCAAATGGTGGGGATAAAGATTTCAATGATGTAATTGTAGGAGTTAAATTAAGTATTATTTAGCCATTTTTATCGGCAGGTTTCAACCTGGAGGGAAAAAATCAGCGTTGCATAATTGAAGTATGAATTCGAGCGTAGGCGTAGCCCGTCGTAGACATCGCTATGCAATGTCCAAGGTGTGGAGCAACTCATATTCGCTTTGCAAGAATGGCAAAAAAGGCTGAAAATGCACCTTGAGCTAGACAGCGCTGGCTCCTTCTACAATCAGTTAGTCTCCACAATCGGCAAAGCTATCGGTGTTGCTGATGGGGAGCCTTACTGGAATGGCTATCTGGGGCAGTGGCAGGTTTGGGTTAACTTTGGGAGCGAGTGTAGGTCTGTGGTGTGCGATTGGTTGGTGGCGGTGTAGGTAACAGTAGTTCACTGTTCCATCAAAACTGTTACTGTGAGTCGGTTATGCAAGCAGTTTTCCAGTTTGGAGCAAATAATCTCTATTGCCTTGCCCTTGAAAAAGACAATTTTGTGTTCGTTATCTTCTGACTCGCTTAAAGATGACCGGAACAAGTTTGTTTTAGCCCAAGATTGAACCGGAATCAAGTTCCCACTGATGTTTGAGCAATTCTTGATAAGTCGTTTCCCTTATCATCATCTGCTTGTACAGCATCTGCAAAAACTCTTGAGCTTGTTCACGGGACATCTGCTGCACTTGATCAGAGAAAGTTCTAAGGCTGAATTCTTGTTCTAAAGATAATTCAATGGGTTGGTTCATAGCTTTTATTTGAGTTTGCTAAGTTAAGCAAATATTGTTTTATATAAATAAATGTTACGATAGCTTTACAAAAGATGAAGGGGTGTAAACCGTACAGGCGTAGGTTAGAAATACCGTCTCTACTGCTGAAAACCTTGATATCACTCCATTGTGGCAACCCAAGTAAAAACCTAAGCTCTAAAGTTTCTTACTAAGAGGTTTTGAAAAGCATTTTTAACCTCTGCTTGCGGCTGGCGATCGCCTAGGCCGGGCGAAACAGCGCCATCGCTCAAAAGAAGAGATGGGCAATAGAATTATTCCTTTGAGCAAGAGTGGTGAGCGTCGAGGCGTGATGCTGGAGTTTGATAATGTAGAGATGACAAATTTGCTCAACTAATAGCTTAAAATAATGCCTATTTCTATTCACGCGATTTACACCAGTTGGCGTAAATTGCTAAAGCATCACTATCAGTTAGCTTTTTTAGGCGTTCTAGACTGTACTTCTTCTTAATTTGTGTAAGGAATGGGACGCTGATTAATTCTTCACTATGACTTACCCGAAGTTCTAGGAATTGCTGCCAGCGATTCACTGCTTAAAAGCTAGCATTTTGATAAGTCGTTTCTTATTATTCTCGAATAGTTTTAATAAGTGCGATCACCAATATCACAAGTTTTTTGGATGTCATGATATCAGTAACTAACAACAGGGCGATCGCGCTCAAATGAAGGGATGAAATATTCTAATCTTGCTAACAATAGCTTTAAGTATTTAGGCGGATATTACGATATTTTTATGAGGAATTTTAACAGTAAATGTAGTTCCAACTCCTACTTTACTTTCTAAATAAATTTCTCCAGTATGTCTTTCTACACATTTTTTAACAACTGCTAAACCTAGTCCGGTACCAACAATATTATTCACATTTTGACCTCGATAGAAAGGCTCGTAAATCTTTTCTTGTTCTGTTGTTGGAATACCTATTCCCTGGTCTATTACTTGAAACAATACAGCCTCTGATTCTGAGTTTAAAACCAAGTATATCTTACTTTCAGGAGATGAGTACTTAATAGCATTTAAAAGTAAGTTACTAAGGATGGAATACAGCAGTTTTTCATCTAGATTAGCTCGAAAACACTGGCCATCATTTCTAAAGTCTATTAAATGTGGGGTAGTACCAAAAAGTTGTAAATCTTCTACTAAATTTAAGCAGAAATTTTCTAGGTTAATTAATTGAGGTTTGTAATCTAACTTCCCCGCTTCCGATCTTGTTAAGGTCAATATATCTGTCAGCAGATGATTCATTAATTTGGCTGAAGACTGAATCCGATAAAGATTTTTTAACTGCTTCTCATCTACCAATTCCTCAAGAATCTCTTGCAATAATTGAGATGATAGCAAAATGATGCTTAAAGGTGTACGAAATTCATGAGAAATCATCGAAAACAAGCGGATTTTTAATTCTCCAAATTCTTTTTGTTGCGCTAGTGAAAATTCTAAAGACTCAATTTTTTGGACTTTGATCCATTGTTGATCAAGAATAATACATAAACTAACAATTACTATAACACTTAAAATAGTACCCAGTATTTCCATTAGAATTCTCAAGTGAATGCTGTTCTCAGATTCTTCTAGAGAACTTTGTAAATAGCGTTGTTCTTCAGTTTGAATATCTGCTATTATACGCAAGATTTCTTGCCGAAGCTTAACACTACGAGTAGTAATATTAGTTTGTGCTTCTAATGCTGTTTTATCTTTTTGATAAAGTTCTATTGATTGCTTCAAAAGCATTAATCTTTCATTAACTAACGAGTTCATCTGTGTAAATTTCTGTTGCTGTTTAAAACTAGAATGTATTTGTTGTTTTAATAGCCCGAGTTGAGATTGTATATTTATTATTTCATTTTGATAACGCTTTAAATCTTGTTTACTTCCCCAAAATATGTATCCTCGTCGTGCTGATTCTGCCGATGTCATTGCCGCAGAAAAATTTGTCAAA